>JBGSTQ010000162.1:0-4305 GCA_041736375.1 Thiobacillaceae bacterium | reverse complement strand
CGTCGTCGCAGCGAGCCCGGCCGGCCTGGGCGAGGCGGTGAAGCAGGCGCTTGCCGCGCGATGAAACCTGCCCGATGAAACTCGGCATCGCCCAATTCAATCTCACGGTTGGTGACATCGCCGGCAACGCGGCGAGACTGCTGGCGGCGGCGCGGGAGGCGCACACGGCTGGTGCCGTCCTGCTGCTTACTCCCGAGATGTCGATCTGCGGCTACCCGGCCGAGGACCTAGTGCTGCGCGGCGATTTCACCGCGGCCTGCGCCGCGGCTCTTGAAAAACTGGCGGCTGAGGCGCCGCCCGGGCTTGCATTGATCGTCGGGTTTCCCGAGCGCAGCGACGACGGCCTGTTCAACGCCGCGGCGCTGCTGCGCGGCGGTCGGGTCGAGGCGGTATATCGCAAGCATCATCTGCCCAATCACTCGGTGTTCGACGAGCAGCGGGTGTTCGACAGCGGCAACGCGCCCTGTGTGTTCGCCTGCGACGGCATGAGGTTCGGCCTCAACATTTGCGGCGACATCTGGGAGCCCGGACCCGTGGCCCGCGCCCTCGAAGCCGGCGCCGACTGGCTGCTGGTACCGAACGCCTCGCCCTACCATCTGAACAAGGAGCGCGAGCGTTTTGCCGTGGCGCGCTCGCGACAGGCCGAGGCGGCCTTGCCGATTATTTACGCAAACATGGTCGGCGGGCAGGACGAACTGGTGTTCGACGGCGCGTCGTTCGCGATGAACATCGACGGCGAGGTGGTGACGCAGTGCCCCGCCTGGCAGGAGGGGCTGTTCTATCTTGAACTCGACCATGACACGTGCGCCGGGCCACAACATGCGCTGCAGGACGAGGAGGCCGCCGTCTACAGCGCGCTGGTGCTGGCGGTGCGTGATTACTTCGGCAAGAACGGGTTCCGGGGAGTCCACCTCGGATTGTCGGGCGGGATCGATTCGGCCCTGACGCTGGCGATTGCAGTCGACGCCCTGGGCGCGGACAAGGTTCACGCCGTGATGATGCCCTCGGATTACACCGCCTCCATCAGCGTCGAGGATTCGCGCGACATGGTGAAGCGGCTTGGCGTGCGCTATTCCGAAATTGCCATCCGGCCGGTGTTCGATGCGTTTCGCGCGCAGTTGGCGCCGGAATTCGCGGGCGACCCTCTCCCCAACCCTCTCCCGCAAGCGGGCGAGGGGGCGAACGCTGCGCCCAAACCGATAAACGACACGACCGAAGAGAACCTGCAGGCGCGCACGCGCGGCATGCTGCTGATGGCCTTGTCCAACAAGTTCGGCACCCTGGTGCTGACCACCGGCAACAAGAGCGAAATGGCGGTCGGCTACGCCACCCTCTACGGCGACATGGCGGGCGGTTTCGCGGTGCTGAAGGATGTGGCGAAAACGCGGGTGTACCGCCTGGCAAACTACCGCAACGGTCTATCGGCGGTGATTCCCCAGCGCATCATCGACCGTCCGCCATCGGCCGAACTGCGTCCCGACCAGACCGACCAGGACAGTCTGCCGCCGTATGAGGTGCTCGACCCGATTCTGGCAGCCTACGTGGAGCGCGACCTGTCGGCGCGCGACATCGTCGCGCTGGGATACGACGCCGCCACCGTGAAAAAGGTCATCCGCATGGTCGATCTCGCCGAATACAAGCGCCGTCAGGCCGCCCCCGGCCCGCGCATCACCCCGCGCAACTTTGGCAAGGATCGCCGCTATCCCATAACATGCCACTATCGACCCGAAGGAGATCTGCCATGAAAAAAATCGAAGCCGTGATCAAGCCGTTCAAGCTGGACGAAGTGCGCGAAGCGCTGTCGGATATCGGGGTGACCGGTCTGACCGTGACCGATGTCAAGGGTTTCGGACGGCAGAAGGGGCACACCGAACTGTATCGGGGAGCCGAATATGTCGTCGATTTTCTGCCCAAGGTGAAGCTGGAAGTGGTGGTTGCCGACAGTCTGCTCGAGCGCGCCATGGAGGCCATCATCGCTGCCGCGCGAACCGGCAAGATCGGCGACGGCAAGATTTTTGTCAGTTCGGTGGAGCAGGTGGTTCGGATTCGCACCGGCGAATCCGGCGAAGCGGCGATCTGAGGCCGCTGGGCTGAAGCGGGGTCGGAGCCGTCAGGTGAAAGCCCCCGCTGCCGCTTCGACTCACCAGAAACTGTACCAGGCCTTGCCTTTCAGATTGACACCCTTGGCGTAGGCGCTGTTGGGAAAATTGAGCGACAGGACGCGCTGGGCATCGTCGCGCAGATCGGTGAGCTTGAGCTTGTCGTAGGAAAAGATCAGGATGACCAGGGCTTCTTCCACTGCGGGCGCCTCGGGATAGGTTTTCAGCACTTCCTTGGCGCGGTTGGCCGCGGCCACCCAGGCTTCCCGCTTGAGGTAGTACTTGGCGACGTGGACTTCATGCGAAGCCAGGGCATTGACCAGGTATTTCATCCGGGCGACCGAGTCGGGCGCGTACTTGCTTTCCGGAAAACGCGTCACCAGTTCCTTGAACGAGATGAAGGCCTCGCGCGCGGCTCTCGGGTCACGCTCGCTCATATCCTGGGCATCCCGCGCGCCCAGCATGCTCAGCCTGCCCAGTATCCCCAGATCGTCATTAAAATTCACCAGCCCCTTCAGATAGTAGACGTAATCGACGTTAGGGTGATTAGGGTGCAACTTGATGAAGCGGTCGGCGGCGGCGATGGCTGAAATCGGCTCATTGTCCTTGTAATAGGCGTAGGCGATTTCGATCTGCGCCTGCTGGGCGAAGCGGCCATAGGGGTAACGCGCTTCCAGGGACTCGAACAGCTTGATGGCGCGTTCGTAATTACCCTCGTTGAGGTTGTCCTTGGCTTCGCTGTAGAGCTTCTGCGCCGACCAGCCGGAGGTTTCGTCCACCACATCGGGCAGCAGGCCGCACCCCCCCAAGGCGAGTACGGCCATCAGCACCAGACCGGTCAGCGTCTGGCCAAACTTTGAAAAACCGGAAGAACGTAGCGTAAGCATGGAAAAAGACACAGAAAATTCAACGACTGATTATAAGGGAAATCATCAGGGCGACATCCGCCAGCTGGTGATCCCCGACGAACAGGGCGGCCAGCGGCTGGATCTTGCCCTGTCCAAGCTGCTGCCGGAGTTTTCGCGCAACCGCATCCAGAACTGGATCCGCGCACGCCGGATCGAGGTGGACGATGGCTTCGCCACCACCAAGATGAAGGTCAGCGGCGGCGAATCGGTGCGGGTCGAAATCGAGCCGGATTTCGGCGCGACGCCCGACGCGCCGGAGGCCATTCCGCTGAAGGTGGTGTTCGAGGATCCGGTGCTGCTGGTCATCGACAAGCCGGTCGGTCTGGTGGTGCACCCGGGCAGCGGCAATCCGCGTGGCACCCTGTTGAATGCCCTGCTGCACCATGCCCCCCAGGTGGCCGAACTGCCTCGCGCCGGGATCGTGCATCGCCTCGACAAGGACACATCCGGCCTGCTGGTCGTCGCCAAAACCCTCACCGCTTATACCGACCTGGTGCGCCAGTTGCAGTCGCGCATGGTCAAGCGCGAATACCTCGCGCTGGTTTATGGTGAAGTCGACCGTGCCGGTACGGTCGACGCGCCGCTGGCGCGTGACCCATTCAACCGCACCAAGCGCACCGTTCATACCATGGGCAAGACGGCGATCACGCATTACGAAGTGGTCGAACGCTTTCCCGGCGTGACCTTGCTGCGCTGCAAGCTCGAAACCGGCCGCACGCACCAGATTCGAGTACACATGCAGCATATCGGCCATCCGCTTGTGGGCGAAACGGTCTATTCGGCCAGCCGCCGCAGCCATCTCAAGATTCCATTTCCGCGTCAGGCCCTGCACGCCGAAAGGCTTGGGCTGAACCACCCCATCACCCACCAGAATGTGCAATGGGAGGCGCCCTTGCCCGAGGATTTCGCCACACTTCTGCAAGCCTTGCGTACGAATACTGCGTGGGACCGTTGATCCTTCCCGACTGGCCGGTGCCCGCACGGGTAAAAAGCCTGATGACAACACGTCGTGGCGGGGTCAGCACCGCGCCATGGGCAAGCCTCAACCTGGGCGACCATGTGGGCGACGATCCGGCACATGTTCTTGCCAACCGCGCACGCCTGCGCCAGCACCTTCCTGCCGATCCCTGCTGGCTCAGGCAGGTGCATGGCAACAAGGTGGTCGAGGATGGGGGAGGCGAGGCGGATGCCGCATTCACACGCCGGGCGGGAACGGTCTGCGCCGTGCTCGTCGCGGACTGCCTGCCGGTATTGTTCTGCGACCGCTCCGGCAGCGTTGTTGCGGCAGCCCACGCCGG
>JBGSTQ010000154.1:0-3424 GCA_041736375.1 Thiobacillaceae bacterium | reverse complement strand
GACGCGCCGGACGGCGCCGCTCTGAGCGCGCTGGCGGCAAGCGGGGATTCGGTCGCCAACGCGGCACTCGACCTGTTCGTCGATCTCTATGGTGCGTGGGTCGGCAACGTCGCCCTGCTCTATAAACCCTCGGGCGGGTTGTATATTGCCGGCGGTGTGGCGATCCATCTGCTCGAGCGGATGCAGTCGCGGCGTTTCATGGCGGCGTGCACGGACAAGGGGCGGATGCGCGGCGTGGTGGAAAGCACCCCGATTTATCTGATTACCAACAAGCGGCTCGGCGTCCAGGGGGCGATCCGGGCTGCATTGAACAAACTGCAATAACCTGAACGAGCTAGGAGCGAGACATGACGATTTCTGAAGATGAACAGGCGCGGCTCTACCGCTATTACACCGAGCCGAAAATGGTGACCGAACTGACGCGCAAGACGCTGGCGCTGATCCTGGCGGGCGGCGAAGGCTCGCGACTGAAGGATCTGACGCGCTGGCGCGCCAAGCCGGCCGTGCCGATCGGCGGCAAGTACCGGATCATCGATTTTCCGCTGTCCAACTGCGTCAATTCGGGCATCCGCCGCATCGGCGTGCTGACCCAGTACAAGTCGCATTCGCTGATCCGTCACCTGCAGCGCGCCTGGGGCTTCATGCGCGCCGAGATCGGCGAGTTCGTCGAAATCCTTCCGGCACAGCAGCGCACCGAGAAGAAGGAGTGGTACCAGGGCACGGCGGACGCGCTGTTCCAGAACATCGACATCGTCCAGCGCCATCATCCCGAGTACGTGCTGGTGCTCGGCGGCGACCACGTCTATACCATGGACTATTCGGAGATGCTGCTGCACCACGTGCAGACCGGCGCCGACGTCACCGTGGGCAGCATCGAGGTGCCGGTGGCCGAGGCCAGCGCCTTCGGCGTCATGTCGGTCGACGAAAACATGCACATCACCCGCTTCACCGAAAAGCCGGCCGCGCCTGACAGCATTCCGGGCATTCCGGGTGTGGCGCTGGTGTCGATGGGGATCTACATCTTTTCCAAGGAGTACCTCTACAAGGTGCTGGTAGCCGACGCGCAGTCGGATGACTCCTCGCACGATTTCGGCAAGGACATCATTCCCGCCAGCGTGCAGGGCGCGCGCGCAGTGGCCTATCCTTTCCGCAACAGCAAGGGGGGTCAGGCCTACTGGCGAGACGTCGGCACGTTGTATTCCTACTGGCAGACCAATATGGAGCTGTGCTCGATCGAACCCGAGCTCAACCTCTACAACCGCGACTGGCCGATCTGGACCTACCAGCCGCAGTATCCGCCGGCCAAGTTCATTTTCGACGACGAGGGTCGCCGTGGCGAAGCCATCGATTCGCTGATCGCCGGCGGCTGCATCCTCTCGGGCGCGCGGGTCAAGCGCTCGGTGCTGTTTTTCGCCACCACGGTGGAGAACTGCAGCCTGATCAAGGACAGCGTGATCCTGCCCAAGGTCAGCATCGGCCGCAACTGCCGCATCAGCCGCGCCATCATCGACAAGGGCTGCGTCATCCACGACAACACCATCATTGGCGAAGACCCGGTCGAGGATGCCAAGCGCTTTCATGTCACCCCTGAAGGCATCGTGCTGGTGACCCCGGCGATGCTCGGGCAGAACCTTTATTCGAGGCTGCAAAACGACTATGACGGCTAAATCCCTCAACGTGGTGCTGGCCTGGCACATGCATCAGCCCTATTACCGCGAGGGGCTCGACGGCGCCTACCACCTGCCTTGGGTCTACCTGCACGGCATCAAGGACTACAGCGACATGGCTGCGCATCTGGAGCGCTGTCCCGGGATGCGGTTGGTGGTGAATTTCGCTCCGGTCCTGCTCGAGCAGTTGGATGACTATGCGGTTCAGCTGGCGGCCCTGTTGCGCGACGGCACGCCGACCCAGGACGCCATGCTCAATCTGCTGGCCGGCGCGATGTCGATTTCGGCCGACGTGGGTGCGCGGCTGCGCATCATCCGCGACTGCCAGCGCTGTCACGCGCCGCGCATGATCCATCCGTATCCGGCGTTTCACAGGCTGTTGCGCATGATCGGCGCCACCGAAGATGCAGGCGTCGCGAACCAAGGCGTGCAGTGGCATCTTGCCTATCTGTCCGATCAGTATTTCCTCGATCTGCTGACCTGGTACCACCTCGCCTGGCTCGGCCATTCGCTGAAGCAGACACCGCTGGCGCTGCGCCTGATGAAGCAGGGACAGGATTACACGCCTGCCGACCGCCGCGAACTGCTCGGTCTGATCCAGATCACCCTGGCCGGACTGATCCCGCGCTACCGGGCGCTGGCCGACCGCGGCCAGATCGAATTGTCGATGACGCCTTACGGCCATCCCATCGTGCCGCTACTCAACGACTTCCGCAACATGCGCGACGCCCTGCCCGATGCGCCTGCGCCCGCTGCGCCGTGCTATCCCGGCGGTACCGAGCGTTCGCGCTGGCATCTGCAGCAGGGCATCGAGGTATTCGAGCGCTACTTCGGCCGCAAGCCTCGGGGGGTCTGGCTGTCCGAAGGCGGGGTGAGCGAGGACGCGCTCGCACTCTTGGATGAATTCGGCATTGAATGGACGGCTTCGGGCGAGGGGGTGTGGCGCGGCAGCTGCGTCAAGTCCGGTTGTCCCGAGAACGACGTGCAGACCAAGCGCAGCCTGTTTTCGCCGATCCGCTTCGACGGCTTGAAAACCCGGGTGTTCTTCCGCGATGACGGCCTCTCCGACCTGATCGGCTTCAAATACAGCGACTGGCATGCCGACGATGCGGTGGCCGATTTCGTCCAGCATCTGCAGAATATCGCCGGCTTTTTCGGCAAGCAGGAGGGCAGGCAGGTGGTGTCGGTGATTCTCGATGGCGAGAATGCCTGGGAATACTACCCTGACAACGGCCACCATTTCCTCGACGCCCTCTATGCCACCCTGTCCGGCCACACCAGCCTCAACATGAGCACCTTTGCCGAGCAGGTTGCCCAGACCCCGACTGTCCAGCTCAAACGTCTGGCATCAGGCAGCTGGGTCTATGGCAGCTTTTCGACCTGGATCGGTTCCGAAGACAAGAACCGCGGCTGGGATTTACTGGTCGACGCCAAGCATCATTACGACAAGGTCATTGGCGGCCTGGCCCCGGAGAGGCAGGCCCAGGCCACCCGACAGCTCGCCGTTTGCGAGGGCTCGGACTGGTTCTGGTGGTTCGGCGACTACAACCCGGCGGGTAGTGTCAGCGATTTCGAACAGCTCTATCGTACCCAGCTGCGTCAACTCTATCGCCTGCTGGGGACGGCTGCGCCTGCCGCACTCGACGCGCCCCTGTCGCGCGGCGGCGGCATCGCTGAAAACGCCGGCACCATGCGCAGGAATGTCGGATGAAGCATTCGCGCCGCGCCGGAATCCTGCTGCACCCCACCTCGCTGCC
>JBGSTQ010000148.1:0-6372 GCA_041736375.1 Thiobacillaceae bacterium | reverse complement strand
GCCGGTGATGCCGGGCAAGGCGCCGCGATCGGTGCGGTTGTCGGGACCATGGCCGGAGGCAGCCGAGCCCGCCAGAACCAGCAGGCCCAGAACCAGCAGGCCCAGCAACAGCAACAGCAGACAATCGAAACCTACTATCGGGCCTATGGCGCCTGCATGGAAGGCCGTGGTTACACTATCAGGTGAGGGGGTCGAAAATGAAACAAACAATGATGAGCGTGCCACTGGCGGCATTGGTCTGTGCACTCGGTTCGCCTGCGATTGCCGGCGATTTCGACGGATCCAAGTTGCTGATTTGCGCACCGGTCGAGGCAATTGAGTGTCATACCGGCGAAGGGTGCGAAGCGGGAATTCCCGACGATGTCGGCGCACCGGCATTCATGCGTGTCGATTTCGCCAAGAAGATGATCGTCGGACCGAAACGCAATTCGCCCATCCGCTTTATGGACAAGGACGAGAAGCAGATTCTGCTGCAGGGCACCGAACTGGGCCATGCCTGGAGCATGGCGCTCAATGCGGCGGACGGCAGGATGGTTCTGACATTGAGCAACCGGGACGGTGCCTTCGTGCTGTTTGGCTCCTGCACGCCGCAATGACCGTCTGATCCAGCAAGGCCTGTGCGGCCGGCGGCAACGCCCGGTATTGCGCGAATACAGCGGGCAAGTGTCGGGCCATGGGAAGACAGGGTTGTCGACAAACGCCCTGTTGATGGAATCACGTGTTCAATGTGAAGCCGAAGTTAAATCAAAAGGAATGCAATGAATAATCAGTCGGGCAAGCCCCGTTTCGCTGTCGAACCCTGTGTGGCGGCGTCGCAAGGGGTCGTTGTTACGCATCGAGCCAGTACAGGCGACCAGAGCCTAGCCAGGGATTCGCTCTTTCGATTCATGGGAGCGTGGTGCGCAGCCGCCTTGCTGGGAACGGCGCTCATGTCTGGCCACGCCTTTGCCGAAGCCGAGGCGTCTGCGACGACGAGCAATGGCACGGCCGTGACGGTGACCGACCCCAGGCGTTTAACGCGCTCGGGGTACCTGACGCATTATGATCGCCTCAAGCCGACTGCCTGGGGCAACGGAATCGAGTGCTGGCGCGATGCCGCAATCGATCCCAAGAAGTACGACAAGGTGATGATTTCGCGCATCCTCCTGTCGCTCAAGCCCGTTGACGGCAAGGAGACAGCCGTTGATCCAGCCGATCTGAAAAAGCTGACCGACTACTTCAACGACTCGCTGGTCAAGGCACTCAAGCCGCAGATGGCGGTTGTCACCGCGCCGGAGCCCGGTACGATCGTGATCGGTGTTGCGCTGACCAGCCTGAAGCCGACCAGTGTGACGCGGAGCGTTACCGGAACGCTGATCCCCTTTGGGTTCGTTGCCGAGGCGGGCTCGGGCGTGGCGACTGGCGGCCCGGTCGGCTCAACGCCTTACCTCGGCGAGACCGGCATGGAAATGCAGTTTCTCGACGCCACGTCGGGTGCCGTCCTTGGCGAGTGCCGCGACACCTCGGTCGGCCGCAAGTACGCCGCTCAGATGGATTCCAGCGCGGTGACCACCTGGGCGAACGGCTACCTCAATTCGTTCCAGGCCTGGTCCTACGCGAAGAACGCTTTCGACAAGTGGTCGATGCTTGTGGCCCAGCGCTTCGCCGAATTGCGCGGAGCAGCACCGGCCAAATGATCGTCCTGGGGAGCAATGAAAAACGCGGGCATGAGCCGCGTCAGAGTGCTGACAAGGTCCACAAGGGGTGATTCCCTCTCCCCTTGCGGGAGAGGGCTAGGGAGAGGGCGGCTTTAAAATCAGGCAGTTACGATAAAGCGCCGCAACTGCTCACCCTCTCCCCATCCCTCCCCCGTCGAGGGGGAGGGGGTTTGTCAACAACCTGACGCGGGCATGAGCCCGCGTTTTTTCGTCGGCGCACTTCATCAGCGCTTCGGCAGGCCTCCCCCGAACAATGGATCAGAGAAGTGCCGGTACGTTTGCAGGCCATTTCCAGCCAAGCCATGCGGACTGGATGTGACCGGTTCTGTCGCACCCCTCCTGGGTCAGGGACGAGATCGCGTGCCCTGGATGAAGGGCCGTGTGTCTCCCGCTCTTGGCGAAGCACCAGCCTATATTGAAGCCAGTGAAACATTTCTTCCGTTTGATGCGGATGACGTTCAGTGATTAAAGGGAGAACAGCAAGTGGATAGGTTTATTGCGACCGTGGCCAGCCAATCTGTTTGGCATTGGAGTCATCGTGCCCGGGAACCTGTGCCTGGCCAGGCGAAGTGCGTCGGCGCGGCACGGCGAACTCGGCGGCGGGCATGGCACCACCTGTGGCGTGCAGCCTTGTCGTTCGTGCTGGTGGTTGCATCCATGGTCGGGCCCGTAGCCGCACAGGCCGATGCCCCCGCCGAAACGCCTGAGGCGGACCAGGCGGCCGCCACCGTGGAGCTTGCTGATGTGACGCTGGACGGTACGACCCTGTTTCGGGTCCGAGGTGTGACGGCCTACCCGGCCGAACGCCGGGCACACGACGTACATGACAGGATTCAGGCCATCGCCGCCGACCCGTCCATCCGCACAGATTCGCTGCGCGTGGTCGAAGCCGAAGAGCGTTCCACTATTCTCGCTGGCGAGCGCTTCGTCATAAACGTGTTCGATGCCGACGCCAGACTCGAAGGCGTCAGGCGGCATGTTCTGGCGGAGCTGTACCAAAAGCGTATCGCAGAAGCCATCGTCTCTTACCGCGCTGACCGCAACCCGCGTGTGCTGTTGACGCACTCCCTGTATGCCGTCGGCGCCACACTGGCGGTTGTGGTTCTGCTCCTTGCGCTGCGTCGCTTCTATCGTTGGCTGGATGCGTGGGCAACCCGCCGCCTGGCGGCGCGCCTCGAGAAGCTGGAACTTGATTCGGTTCGTCTCGTACGGGCCAGCCACCTGATGCAGGCGTTGCGCGGGGGCTCCAGGACGCTGCTTGTCGTGCTCGCCCTGGCTATTTTCTACGTTTACCTGACCTATGTCCTCGAACTCTTTCCATGGACAAGGTCGACGTCACGGGGGCTGTTCGACCTGGTCATGGACCCGCTTCGCGTCATGGGGTCGGCCCTGGTCAGGGATATCCCGGACCTGGTCTTTCTGGCCATCCTGGTCGTGGTGACGCGTTATGTGCTGAGGCTCATCAAGTTGTTCTTTGTCGGCATCGAGCAGGGCGGGGTCACGGTCTCCGGCATCGACAGCGAGCTCGCCCAACCCACCTACCGGATCGTCCGGCTGTTGATCATCGTTTTTGCCCTGGTGGTCGCCTACCCCTACATCCCGGGTTCGGAATCCGAGGCTTTCAAGGGGATCTCCCTTTTCCTCGGTCTGGTTTTCTCGCTCGGCGCCACCTCGGTCATCGGCAACCTGATCGCGGGCTATTCGATGATCTATCGGCGCGCCTTCAGAATCGGCGACAGGATCAAGGTCGGGGAGGTCTCCGGCGATGTGCTGGAGAGGAAGCTGTTGGTGACCCGATTGCGCTCGGTCAAGAACGAGGAAATCGTCATTCCCAATTCCGAGATTCTGAACAGCAATATCATCAACTACAGCACGCTGGCCAGGGACCAGGGGCTGATCCTGCACACCACCGTCGGCATCGGCTACGAAACGCCATGGCGCCAGGTGGAAGCCATGCTGCGGATGGCTGCCGAGCGCACACCGGGTCTGCTGGCCGAGCCCAAGCCCTTTGTTCTGCAGAAGGCGCTGGGGGACTTCTGCGTCACCTATGAACTCAACGCCTATTGCGATCAGCCCCAGGCCATGGGGCTGATTTACACGGCCCTGCACCAGAACATTCTGGATCTCTTCAACGAATACGGCGTGCAGATCATGACGCCGGCGTACGAGGGCGATACCGAACAGCCCAAGGTGGTGCCCAAGGAACACTGGTTCGCGGCGCCGGCGGAGCCTCCTGCAAGGTCCTAGCGGGTGGCGAAGCAAGATGCTGCGGGCAGCCCCGGGTGGCGGGCACGAGTGGCGCCTGGCTTCACGGAGTCAGTGATTGCAGGCCAGGCGGGACGCCCTTGTGAGGGCTCAAGAACTGGCCGGTCCGGTGGCATGGCGGTTTCGCCAGTCTGCCGGCGTGTGCCCGGTCCAGGCCTTGAAGGCCCGGGTGAACGAACTGGCGCCGGCATAGCCGAGGCTGGTGGCGATGTGGTAGACCAGGTTGTCGGTGTCCCGCAGCATCTGGCAGGCTACTTCCAGACGTATCTCCTTCAGCAGGACATGGAACGACGTGCCTTCAAGCTGTAGTTGCCGGATCAGCGTCCGGCGGCTCACGCCGAAGTGGCCCGCCAGATGGTCCTCCGAGCGTTGCCCGTCGGCCAGCATCGCGCGCATGGCGCGCCGTGCGAAGCTTGTGACCTTGGCTTGCTGGCGGGCCTCCAGCAGGGCTTCGACCTGCTGTCGGGCGTCGCGGTCGACGCTGTGCAGGGCGCGCTTGAGACAGGCGGCCGGGAAGACCAGGGCGCCCAATTCGGCATCGAAGCGCAGCGGCGTCTTGAAGAATTGCCTGAGCGGCGCTGCATTCCGCGGTTTCCTGAAGGGCAGCCAGACCTCGGACGGACGCCAGTCGTTTCCGCACAACTGCCGCATGATCCGGAAAGCGATCGCTACGGACGCGGCGTAAATCTGGTCGGATGCCGGCACTTCCTTCGCGTAGATGGCATAGCCTAGAAGTGCCGTGTTGCCATTGATGGACAGACTGGGCACCGCGCCCTGATCGTGGTGGTGCAGGTGTTTGATCAGATTGCGCAGCGCCGAGCCGACATCGGGCGAGCTGCAGGCCAGCAGACCGACCTCCCCGAGCGTTTCGGTGCCGCCCCGCTGCCCGAGCAGCAGGCCGAAGTGGGCGCAGCCGGTGCGCATCACGCAATGACTCAGCAGTTCCCCCACGACCCGGAAGGGAAGGGTTTTCTCGGGATCGGCAAGCAGTTCAGGTTCCAGTCCCAGTTCAGCCAGCAAGCGAGCGGGGTCATGGCCCAGCTCCCTCAGCAGCAACGGCAATTTGGTCAATATGCTGACCCGCATCATGCCGTCGCTGACAGGGGGATGCGTTGGAGGCGGGGTTGCGATGTCCTGGGCTGGAGGGCTCGCCATAAGAGGTGGTTGATGGAGGTGGGTTGGCACAAATTGTATATCTGGCAGATGAATCGCAGGTCTAGAATTTGAAGTACAGGATATTCGTATCAGCAAGCGCGGAAATCCACATCACGCGCGTCTATCGAGACCATTTTTTGCAGCAAGGGGGACGTATGACACTCACCACGATCAAGCATATTGCAAGTATGACGAGGGGGGGCGTGGTGGCCTTGGCCTTGCTCCTCGCCGCGGCATTGCCCCAGCCAGCGCTGGCACAGCCCGAGGGAATCAGTCCGCATGCGCAGAAGCTGCTGAAGGCGTCGACCGATTTCCTCGCCTGCCAGCGGCAGTTCAGCCTGGACACGGAAAGCAGCATCGAGGTGGTACTCGCCTCCGGCCAGAAGATCCAGTTCGACCATACGGCCAGGGTGGCGGTCGAGCGCCCCAACAAATTGCGGGCGGAGCGCACCGGTGACCTGGTCGACCAGGTCTTCTACTACGACGGCGAATCGCTGACCCTGCACAATCCTGTCGGCAATTACTACGCCAAGATCGCGGCTCCAGACACCCTCGAGGAGATGCTGGACTTCGCGCGCGAGAAGCTCGACATCGTCGCGCCCGCCAGCGATCTCCTCTACAGGAATGCCTACGACATCCTGATGCAGGACGTGACCTCGGGCTTCGTCGTCGGCAAGGGCGTGGTGGATGGTGCGCGCTGCGACCATCTTGCCTTTCGCGCTCCCCACGTCGACTGGCAGATCTGGATCGAGGAGGGTGATCGTCCCCTGGCACGCAAGCTGGTGATCACCACCCGGGACAAGCTCAACGCTCCCCAGTTCACGGTCTTCACGAAGAACTGGAACCTCGAGCCCAAGTTCAGCGCCGAGACCTTCAGCTTCACGCCGCCCAAGTGCCCGCAGGAAGTCGAGTTTGTGCCGAAGGGCGCGGGCGGGTTCAAGGCCGAATGAGGATGGGTGGAGTCAACCAGGCCATATGAGCGCCTGAGTTTGTTTCCGCCAGGAATTCCAGCACAACAGTCTTGCATCAGAAGGGTAGTGGCCATGACTGGCAACTGCCTAATACCTTAGCCAAGGAGCTAGAAAAAATGAACAGCAACCGCAACAAATGGATAGTGGGACTGGTTATCGGCGCGGCGACAGCCACGCTCTCGGGCGCGCTGCAAGCCCGTGACCCCGGCATCAACCAGCCTGGCGTGATCGGTGGGGTGCCCGGCGGCGGCGCCCCCGGGGTTGGGGTGTGGGATCCGGGCATC
>JBGSTQ010000137.1:0-2951 GCA_041736375.1 Thiobacillaceae bacterium | reverse complement strand
TCGCGCCGCGCCAGGAGGCGCAGGACGCGCTCGCGTGGCGAGGCCGGATCAGGCCTCGGCTTCGACTGCAAGGGCAACCCCTGCGCCTACACCGACGGCGGCGCGGATCTTCGCCTCGATTTCCTGCGCGATTTCCGGGTGCTCCTTGAGGTATTCGCGCGCGTTGTCCTTGCCCTGGCCGATCTTCTCGCCGTTGTAGGCGTACCAGGCGCCGGACTTGTCGACCAGCTTGTGGACGACGCCGAGTTCGATGATTTCGCCTTCGCGCGAGATGCCCTGGCCGTAGAGGATGTCGAAGAAGGCTTCCTTGAACGGCGGCGATACCTTGTTCTTGACGACCTTGACCTTGGTTTCGTTGCCGATGATCTCGTCGCCCTTTTTGATCGAGCCGGTGCGGCGGATGTCGAGGCGCACGCTGGCGTAGAACTTGAGCGCATTGCCGCCGGTGGTGGTTTCGGGGTTGCCGAACATGACGCCGATCTTCATGCGAATCTGGTTGATGAAGATGACCAGGGTGTTGGTGCGCTTGATGTTGGCGGTGAGCTTCCTCAGTGCCTGGCTCATCAGTCTGGCTTGCAAACCCATGTGCGAGTCGCCCATCTCGCCCTCGATTTCGGCCCTGGGCGTGAGCGCGGCGACGGAGTCGATGACGACCACGTCGACCGAGCCGGAACGCACCAGCATGTCGGCGATTTCGAGCGCCTGTTCGCCGGTGTCGGGCTGCGAGATCAGCAGGTTGTCGACGTCGACGCCGAGCTTCTGCGCATAGTTCGGGTCGAGCGCGTGCTCGGCGTCGATGAAGGCGGCGGTGCCGCCGAGTTTTTGCATTTCGGCGATGACCTGCAGGGTCAGGGTGGTCTTGCCGGACGATTCCGGGCCGTAGATTTCCACCACGCGGCCGCGCGGCAGGCCGCCGACGCCGAGCGCGATGTCGAGCCCGAGCGAGCCGGTGGAAACCACCTGAATGTCGCGCACGATGTCGTGGTCGCCGAGGCGCATCACCGAGCCTTTGCCGAACTGCTTCTCGATCTGGCTCAGGGCGGCGCTCAGCGCCTTCATCTTGTCATCTGAGGATACGGCGGTTGCCATGGTGTCATCTCCTGGATTGCGGTTGGGGGGTGATTCGGGCAGTCGCGGCTGCTCCATGGGCTGAAATTTAGATTGTATATTTACCTATGTCAATACTTTTTATCATGTCTGTAGTTTTTACTTAACTAGTGTTTGTATCCGGCTGGCGGCTACATATAATTCCCGCAAACACTATCCGGGAATCGCCCGGGCGGAGCAGAGCATGGTTTCCAGGGAGAAAATGCGTCTGGATGTGAAGTGGGCGACACGCCAGCGTCTGCAATACATCGAGGTCATGGCGTTCTATGCGGGTGTCGTGACCCGCAGCGATGTCGCCCGCGCCTTCGGCATTTCGGATCCGGCGGCGACCAAGGACCTCAAGCTTTACAGCGACCTGGCTCCCGGCAACCTGCTATACAACCATGCCGTGTTCGGTTTCGTTCCGGGGGAAGGGTTCGCGGCGGCTTTCGCCGACCTCAGACCGGCCGCCGTTCTGCCGGTGATCGCCGCCAACCTCGCGGTCGCGGGCGGGCCCTACGGGCAGGAATCGATCTACGGTCTGGCCACGGCATCCCTGCCGCTGCCGGCGCGACTCCCCGCTGCGCAGGTTCTGGCGCAGATCACCCGCGCCATTCGCGGCCGCAGGAAGTTGCGCGTCACTTACCGCTCGCTCTCCGATCGCGACAGCCAGGAGCGGCGCGTCATCGAACCTCATACCCTGGTCGACGCCGGCCTGCGCTGGCACGTGCGCGCCTACAGCGAGGACACCTGCGACTTCCGCGATTTCGTGCTGTCGCGCTTTGGTGCGGCCGAGTGCCTGAGCGACCCGGCCGAGTCGGGGGAGCAGTACGACGACGACTGGGTGGAAACGGTGAGCCTGCTGCTAGGACCGCACGCCGGGCTCGACGAGGCTAAACGCCAAAGCCTGCTGCTCGACTATGGCGCCAGCGGCGAGGTCATCGAGGTGCCGGTGCGGCGCGCCTTGCTCGGCTACGTGCTGCAGCGCCTGAGCGTCGACACCACCGTGGACCATTCGCTCAATCCGAACGCCTATCAGCTGATGCTGCTGAACCGCGACGAGATCGAACCCTTCGCGGCATGGGCGTTCAGACAGGAGCATCCGGGGCGCACGGCCGCGCAAACCTGAATGCCGCGGGGCGGTCATACTGTTTAACGCATCGAATCGATAGGAGCCACGATGAATCACGCTCACGCCTTGCCCCTGCTGCTGGCCCTGCTGTTGCCGACGGCGCAGGCCGATTCGATTTACAAATCGGTAGATAGCGCAGGGAACGTGACCTATTCCTCCACGCCGCCAGCAGGCGTCAAGGCACAGAAAGTGGAACTGCCGCCGCCGCCCACCGAGGAAGAGACACGGCAGGCGACGGAACGGATCAAGCAGCAAGCCGAGATGGCCAGCGAAATGGAACGCAGCCGCCTCGAACAGGAGGCCAGGGAGCAGGCCAAAGCGGAGGAGGAGGCGCGCAAGCGTGAGGCGCAGAAACCGATCGTGATTGAAAAACCGGTTTACGTGCCGCAGCCGGTGTATTACCCGCCGGTTTCGGCGAGGCCCCGGCCACCCCGTCCTCCTTTGCCGCCGGTCAAGCCGCGTCCCCTGCCGAACCCCTGAAACCGGTCAGGTGAACGAGCCATCGCGGCTCAATGGGTGTCGATCAGTTCGATCAACCCGCGCAAGGCCGCCGCCGCGGCGCGCGAGCGGATTTCCTCGCGGTCGCCGTCGAGGCGGCAGGTGGAGGACATGAGGGTGCCGTCCGCCAGCGCCCAACCGTAGCAAACCAATCCGACCGGTTTTTGCGGCGTGCCGCCGCCGGGTCCGGCGATGCCGGAGATCGCCAGCGTGGCGTGGGCGTGGCTGTTGGCTA
>JBGSTQ010000055.1:0-4287 GCA_041736375.1 Thiobacillaceae bacterium | reverse complement strand
GGGCGCACGGCGCCGAAGCGGTGCTGCACTGCGGCGACGTGGTCGCGCCGACCACGCTGCGGGTGCTGCAGAAATACGAACTGCCGGTGCACGTCATTCACGGCAACAACACCGGCGATCTCTTCAACATGACCCGGCTGGCGGCCGAACCCGGCAGCGTCGTCCGTTATCACGGCCAGGACGCGGCCTTCACCCTGGCCGACCGCAACCTGTTCCTGGTTCATTACCCGCATTACGCCGAGGCGCTGGCCTGCACCGGCGATTACGACCTGGTGTGCTGCGGCCATGACCACCGTTCCAGCGTGGCGCAGGTCGCCACGGTGAAGGGGGGGCATACCTGGCTGGTCAATCCGGGCACGGTCGGCGGCGTCGGCGCGCCGCCCACCTATGTGATGGCGGACCTCGCGACGATGCAGTTCGAAATCGTCGAGGTGCCGGCCGAAGCGGCCTCGGTGCTGCCGCCCGTCACGCCGCACGTTTAACCCTATAAATCGGATGGGAATATAAGCATTTCCCCTTATTCCCGTATAGAAAACTTCGATTGAGAATGGCCCGCTTGGCCGTGGCGGCTGACGGGGGCTTGGGAGTACCATTTCAGGGTTTCAATCCGGCCTTAAAACCGGCTGTTCGGAGTGATCCAAAGCTAAAGCTCCGGGCGATTCCTACTCGCTTTGCATCCATCGGATGGAGGAAACTAATGACGGAGCATGTTGCGACCAACGAGACCATACTCGTGGTGGGCGGCGGTATTTCCGGTATGACCGCGGCGCTCGAAGCGGCCGAAACCGGCAAGAATGTCGTCCTGGTTGAGAAGAACCCGGCACTGGGCGGACGCACCTCCCAGCTGTATCGTTACTTCCCCAAGCTGTGCCACCCCACCTGCGGGCTGGAAATCAACCTGCGCCGGCTGAAGAACAACCCCCGCGTGCGCGTGCTGACGCTGGCCGAAGTGACCGGCATCGAGGGCGGTGCCGGCAACTACACCGCCAGCATCAAGGTCAAGCCGCGCTACGTCAACGAGAACTGCACCGCCTGCGGCGACTGCGAGCGCGCGGTAGATATGAAGGTGGACGACCCGTTCAACTACAACCTCGGCCAGCACAAGGCGGCCTATCTGCCGAACGCGATGGCCTACCCGCAGCGCTACGTCCTCGACCCGGCGATCATCGGCACTCCCGACGCCGACAAGGCGAAGGCGGCATGCAAGTACGGCGCGATCGACCTCGACATGAAAGAGGAAACGATCCAGGTGAAGGCCGGCGCGGTGGTGTGGGCGACCGGCTGGCAGCCCTACGACGCGGCGAAGATTCAGCCCTACGGTTACGGCCGCTTCAAGAACGTCATCACCAGCGTCGAGTTCGAGCGCCTGGCCGACATCCACGGCCCCACCGGCGGCAAGATCGTGCGCCCGTCCGACGGCAAGGAAGCGAAGAACATCGCCTTCATCCAGTGCGCCGGTTCGCGCGACGAGAACCACCTGCGCCACTGCTCGCGCATCTGCTGCATGGCCTCGCTGAAGCAGACCCACTACGTGCGCGAGAAATATCCGGAAGACGGCAAGTCGACCATCTACTACATCGACATCCGCGCCATCGACCGCTTCGAGGATTTCTACCAGAAGGTCCAGGCCGATCCCTCGGTGAGCTTCATCAAGTCCAAGGTCGCGAAGGTCACCGAAGATGAGCACGGCAACCCGGTGTGCCATGGCGTCGACACCGAAGGCTACAAGCGCTACACCACGCCGCATGATCTGGTGGTGCTGGCGGTGGGCATGGAACCCTCGGTCAAGGGCATCAACATTCCCGGCCACATCGTCTCGGATTCGAGCGGCTTCATCGAAGCCGACCCGGCCAACGGCGCGGTGTTCGGCGCCGGCTGCGCATCGAACGCGCTGGACGTGAACCGTGCCGTGCAATCGGCCACCGCGGCGGCATTGCGCGCCATCCAGGTGGTCAACAAAGTAGCAAAGGCGGAGGCTTAAACATGGCTGACATCAAAGTCGCAGCGTATATCTGCAAGGGCTGCGGACTGGGCGAGCGTCTCGACGCGGACGCGCTGGTCAAGATCGCACAGAAGGACGGCAAGGTGCCGCTGGCGAAGTCGCATGACTTCCTGTGCAACGCCGACGGCGTGGCGATGATCAAGAACGACATCGCCAACGACGGCGTCACCCACATCATGATCGGCGCCTGTTCGCGCCGCGCCAAGACCGAGGCGTTCTATTTCCCCGAGAACGCGGTGGCGCGGGCCAACCTGCGCGAAGGCGTGATCTGGATCCGTCCCGACACCGAGGACGCGCGCGAAACCACCCAGGAAATGGCGGAAGACTACATCCGCATGGGCTGCGCCGAAGTCAAGGCGATGACCGCGCCCGGCGGCAACACCAACACCGGCAGCAGCAAGACCCTGCTGGTGGTCGGTGGCGGCGTCACAGGCATGACCACTGCGATCGAAGCCTCGAAGACCGGCTACCCGGTGGTCCTGGTGGAAAAAACCGGGGCGCTCGGCGGCTGGGCCGGCCAGCTCTTCAAGCGCGTGCCGGTGCACGAGCCCTACAAGTCGCCCGCCGACACGGGCGTTGCCGACCTGGTGTCGCAGGTGATGGGCGACAGCAACATCAAGGTGTACCTGAACGCGACCATCGCCAAGACCGATGGAGCGCCGGGACGCTTCGTGGTCAGCATCGCCACCGAATCGGGTGCGACCCACACCGAGGACATCGGCGCGATCGTGCAGGCCACCGGCTTCACCCTTTACGACATGAACAAGCTGCCGGAACTCGGCGGCGGCAAGTCGCCCAACGTGGTGGACCAGGCCGGTCTCGAAGCCCTGGCGAAGGATGCCGCTGCCAAGGATGGCGTGATCCGCCGCCCCGGCGTCGGCCAGCCGGTGAAATCGGTGGTGTTCGTGGAGTGCGCCGGACAGCGTGATCCGACCGGCACGCATCTGTCGTACTGCTCGGGCTACTGCTGCAACGCCAGCATCAAGCAGGCGATGTACTTCAAGGATGCCAATCCTTCGATTGATACCACCATCATCTTCACCGACCTGCGCACCCCGGGCAACGGCGAGGACTTCTACCGCAGCGCGCAGGAAAAGGGCGTCATCTTCACCAAGGGCAAGGTCGCCCAGGTGGTGCCCAACGGCGCCACCAGCACGGTGAAGTTCCACGACCTGATCCTCGACGACAAGGACGCAGCGATGGCGGACGTCGACCTGGTGGTGCTGGCCACCGGCCAGGTGCCGAATTCGGGCGTGGACATCTTCGCGGTACCCAAGGAAGCGGAAGAAGGCGTGGTCGAGGTCAAGCCAATTTCCATCCTCAACCTGACCTACCGTCAGGGAACCGACGTGCCGCAGCTGAAGCAGGGTTTCACCGACTCGCACTTCATCTGCTTCCCTTACGAAACCCGCCGCACCGGCATCTACACCGCCGGACCGGTGCGTCGCCCGATGGATATCGCGCAGGCGCGCGAAGACGCCACCGGTGCTGCGCTGAAGTCGATCCAGGCGCTGGAAAACGCCGAACTCGGCCGTGCCGCGCATCCGCGTTCGGGCGATCTGTCATTCCCCAAAGTGCGTCTGGAAGGCTGCACCCAGTGCAAGCGCTGCACGGTGGAGTGTCCGTTCGGCGCCATCGACGAAGACGAAAAGCGCTTCCCGGTTTTCAACGAATCGCGCTGCCGTCGTTGCGGCACCTGCATGGGCGCCTGCCCGGTGCGCGTGATCTCGTTCGAGAACTACTCGGTCAACTCCGTCGGCGCGCAGATCAAGGCGGTCGACATTCCCGACGAGTTCTCCGAAAAGCCGCGCATCCTGATCCTGGCGTGCGAGAACGATGCGTATCCCGCGCTCGACATGGCGGGGATGAACCGCAACGAATATTCGGCCTTCGTGCGCATCATTCCGATCCGCTGTCTCGGTTCGGTCAACACCATCTGGATTACCGACGCGTTGAACGCCGGCTACGACGGCGTGATGTTGATGGGCTGCAAATCCGGCGACGAATACCAGTGCCACTTCGTCAAGGGTTCGGAATTGGGCCGCGTGCGCATGTCCAAGATCGACGACACGCTGAAGACGCTGAACCTGGAATCGGAGCGCGTGCGCGATCTTGAAGTCGCTATCACCGACATCGAGCGGGTGCCCGAGATGATCAACAAGTACGCCGCCGAGCTGGTCGCCGTGGGCCCCAGCCCGTTCAAGGGTTTCTAGGAGTTAACGCATGAGCGCAAATACCGCACTGGCGGATAAATACCGCAACAACTTCCTGAAGGAAATCGAAGA
>JBGSTQ010000123.1:0-13073 GCA_041736375.1 Thiobacillaceae bacterium | reverse complement strand
GCAGGGCACACTGTGCGCCTCGTGCATGGAGTGGCGCAGGCCGCGCCAGCCCAGGGTGCGCCGCATCCGCAGCAGTGTCACCTGGTCGGGGCTGAGGACGACGCGCAACGCGCTAGGCGACCAGCGTGACACGGTTGATCTCCTGCAAGGTGGTTTCGCCCCGCCCCACCATTTCAAGCGCAATGTCGCGGAGAAAGCGGGTGCCGTTGCGCCCTGCCACCTCGCGAATGACGCGGATCGGCTGGCGGGCAATGATCGCTTCGCGGATTTCGTCGTTCAGGTACAGGATCTCTCCGATCGCGCGGCGCCCCTTGAACCCGGTGCCGCGACAGTGTCCGCAACCGCGCCCGGCACGGAAGTTCATGCTGGCCGCTTGTTCGGGGGTGATCCCGGAATCCGCGAGCAGGCAGGCATCGGGCTGATCCGCGTCGGCACAATGTGGGCAGCTCACCCGCACCAGACGCTGCGCCATGATGCCGTTCATGGCGGAAACGAAGCTATAGGGATCGACCCCCATATGGATGAAGCGGCCGATCACGTCGAATACGTTATTGGCGTGCACAGTGGTAAAGACCAGATGCCCGGTGAGCGCCGATTGCACCGCGATCTGCGCGGTTTCTGGATCGCGTATCTCGCCCACCATGATCTTGTCCGGATCGTGGCGCAGGATGGAACGCAGGCCGCGGGCGAAGGTCAATCCCTTTTTCTCGTTGACCGGGATTTGCAGCACGCCGGGCAACTGATATTCGACCGGATCCTCGATGGTGACGATCTTGTCCTGGCCGTGGTTGATTTCCGTGATTGCGGCATACAGCGTGGTGGTCTTGCCCGAGCCGGTGGGACCGGTCACCAGCAGCATGCCGTAGGCCTCGCTGGCCAGACGGCGCAGCAGGGTCAGGGTGTGCTCGTCGAAGCCAAGATAGTTGAGGCGCAGCCCCTTGATCTGATCGGACAGGGTTTGCTTGTCGAGAATGCGCAGCACCGCGTCCTCGCCGAAGATGCTGGGCATGATGGAAACGCGGAAATCCACTTCATGCCCTTGCACCGACACCTTGAAGCGGCCATCCTGCGGGACGCGCCGCTCGGCGATGTCGAGCTCGGACATGATCTTGATGCGGGAAATCACCTGCTCTGCCAGTTCCTGCCCGGCCAGCGACCCGACCGTGGTCAGCACGCCGTCGATGCGGTAGCGGATGGTCAGGCCGCCCGGCGAAGACTCCAGATGAATGTCGCTCACCGAGGCCTTGAGGGCGTCGTACACCGTCGAGTGCACCAGCTTGACAACCGGACTGGTGTCCTCGCTGATGGTCTTGAATGACAGGTCCGCGGCTCCGCTCTCCGAACTGGCGTCGCGATCGTCACTCGGCAGCAGGCCATCCATGGCGTGCAGCGTTTCCTCGTGGCGCGCCAGATACGCCGCCACGTCTGCACGGTGCGCCAGACACCAGCTGAAACGGGTAGTCACTCGCTGCTCGGCCCATGCCTGGCGGTCGCCATCGAACGGATCGCACATGACAAGCACCAGCGCATTGTGCTCGTCGCGCAATGCCAGACACTCGCGTTCCAGCGCCTCGGCGAAAGGCAACACGTCGAAGGCGGGTGCCATGCGGTGCAGTTCCTCCATCGCCGCGGCGGGGTAATGCAGCGTCGTCGCCAGCCTCTGCACAAAGCCCCGCGGATCGAGTCCGGACTGTTCCTCCAGCACGTCCACGATGGTGCGTTGCATCTGCTGCGCCATATTGCGTGCGGCATGCACCTGTTCCGGCGAAAACTGCGACCCGATCTCGGCCTCGATTGGTTCGGCCATATTCACTGGATGCTCCCTGCAAGTTCGAAGATCGGTAAATACATCAGCACCACGATCAGGCCGATGACCAGACCGATGAACACCATCAGCAGCGGTTCGAACAGCTTGGTGAAGCGTTCGACCCAGCGTGCTGTCTCGTCCTCGTAAAACGCTGCGATGCGCTCCATCATCTCGCCCATCCGTCCGGTACGTTCACCCACGCGCAGCATACGCAGCGCGACCGGCGTGGTAAGACCGTATTGCTCCATGGCACGCGAGAGCGGGTGGCCTTCACGGATATTTGCCGAGGCCAGTGCCAGCTGGCTGCGCAAGGAAGAATCCAGGAGATCGGACACCATCTGAAGGGAGGTCACTACCGGCATGCCACCGCGCAGCAACATCCCGAGCGAACGGTAGAAACGGGCGAGCTGATAAACATGCAGCCGTCTGCCCAGACTGGGCAGACGCCACACGGTGCGCGCCAGCCACCGCTTGCTGGACGGACGGGTGGCCGAGTAGATCAAACCGGCCAATAGCACCAGGAAGCCCATCAGAATGGCCGCGCCGTTGACGTCGAGCAACTGCCCCCAGCGCATCAGCAAGCGTGACATCAGCGGCAAATCTCCTCCGATATCGGCATAGATATGGCTGAAACGCGGCACCACGTAGACCATCAGGAACAGGGTCACCAAAATGCCGACTCCTGCCAGCAGCAGCGGATAGATCGAAGCGCTGACCGCCTGCCGCTTGACCGCATCCATCTGCGATTGATAGGCCACATAACGCGACAGGGCTTCAGGCAGGGCACCGGTTCTTTCACATGCGCGCACCGTTGCCACATACAGCAGCGGAAAGTTCGCCGTGGAATGTTGCAGGGCATGGGAAAAGGTGTGTCCCTCGTAGAGGCTGGCGATGATCTGCGCAAGCGTTTTCCTGACCTCGGGCTGCTGCTCCTTCTCAGCCAGGGTTTCCAGCGATTCCACCAGCGACAGTCCGGCTTCCAGCAGGGCCAGCAGTTCCTGGCTGAACAGGATCAGCGGAAATCTGCGGGACCTGGTCATCCGCCATGCCGGCCAGCCCGATTTCGACTTGACCGCGATGACCGTAAAGCCCTGCTCCTGCGCCTGGCTCGCCGCATCGCCGGCGCTGACGGCTTCCAGCGCGAATGCGGTCAGCTCGTCCTCCCCGCGAAGTGCTTTGACCTCGTAACGCATGGTGTTTCCCCCAGTTCGAGCGGCGGACTGCCTACCCGCTTGAAGTGCATGGCCTGCTTCCTGTTCTTGGTCGCGGCGGATTCAGTAGAGGTTGTGAAACTGCAGGATCAGGAAAAATATCCGAGCCCGACATGTGCAACCAGCAAACCTGTAATCACCGCACGAAACTGCAATCCCAGACAGGAAGTGGTCCTAGATTAGCGCTACAGATGTAGGCTGCCTCTGGGTGAATGACCGTATTCGTTCATACGGTCTAAACGGTATTTTCCAGGGGGGTGAAATGCGTAGCGGAAGCCGGCCAACGATGGCGGTGTTGAGCGCTGCGATGAGGCAGCGGGAGGTGTACTAGCTGGTGCGTTTTCCGCAAGGCCACGCTACCTCGATACGTGTGCCTTGCCCGGGGGTGGACGCAAGATGGAAAATACCCCCTGAAAATGTTGCGCGCTCTTTCATGCTGAGCAAGCCCAGACCCCTGCGTTGACCTTCGACACACTGGATGCTGTCCGGATCAAATCCGCAACCGTTGTCCTCGATCTGCAGGTGCAGCACCTCATCGACGCATTGCAGGCTGACTCGTACCCGGTCGGCGCCGGCGTGCTTGACAATGTTGCTGATGGCTTCCTGGAGAACGCGGTAGAGGGTGATCTGCAGAGGCAGCGGCACCTCATGCTCGGCGATGTTGATTGCCTTCTCGACGGCAATGGTGCTGCAGGCAGCTTCGAACTCGCGGAAAAACCATGACAGGGTGGGCAGGATGCCGAGATCGTCCAGAATTGAAGGCCGCAACTCGGTGGAAACGCGGCGCACCTCGACCAGCGCCTCCTTGACCTTGGGAATCAGTTGCCTCAAGGATTCGCCTGCCTCATCAATCGACTTGGCGTCCAGCAGCCTGGCGACATTTTCCATCGAGAGCTTGATCAGGCTCAGGGACTGCCCCAACCCGTCGTGAAGATCCAGTGCGATCCGCCGGCGCTCGTCCTCCTGAATGGTCACCAGCAGGCCGGAGAGCCGCCGCAACTCGTCACGGGATTCGCGCAGGGCCTGCGCGGTCCGCACCTGTTCGGTAGTGTCCCGGTGTATGGTGGATAAGTTCTCGACCTGCCCATCGGCTCCCCGATGCGCAATGATGAGTTGGGAGGTATGGATTTCGCGACCCGTACTGTCACGCAGTTTGGATTCTCCTGTCCATACTCCATTTCGGATCGCGGACGGAATGGCCACACCCCATGTCCTGTCCTTCACATCCTGGTCGCTGTGCGTGCACAACCGCATCCCTGAGATGTCGTCCCCCGGGGCCAGGCCCAACAGCGAACGCCCTGCCGGATTCAGGTAGAGCATGCTGCCCGCAGCATCGGTCATCCCTACGTAATCGGTGGTTTCCTCAAAGATGGCCAGCAGACGGGCCTGCATGCCCTCGCTGAACACGCGCTTTTGCCTTTCGTGACAGGCGATGCACTCGAGTTCCTCGTTGAGGCGCAGGTATCCGGCTTCGGCCGCCTTGAAACCGCTGATGTCGCCCATCATCACGATCGCATGCAGATCGTCCGCCTCCCGAGACGGACTTGGCGGCCGCATCAGCGGTTGCACGATGACCGAAAGATGGCGCTTGAGGATAGGGTCGAATACCTCGCATTCGGTACGATCCCCGCGTGACAGCTTCGATGCTGCACTGGACCAGAGCGGCTCGAAATAGCACTCGGGGTCGTCGCAATGCTGATGCAGGACCGTATGCAGGTGCTGGTGCTTGACGCTTTCAACCTTGCATAGTCCCCACCGTTCGACGGTGCGATTGGTGTGGATCAGATGGCCTTTTTCATTCAGCAGACAAATGAGTTGCGGCACCATGTCCGCAGCGGATTGCCAATGCCGTTTGGCTTTTTCTAGCGCTTGCAGATCCATCGCTTCACCCCCCTTGAGGGTCGCCTTGCGCCAATCGCAAAACCCGAGATTCGGTATTTCGTTGTGCGGACCGCTAATAGCTCTGCGTTCGCTGGCTCTGCGGGATGCTTGCGGTGCGCTGATAGAGCGCGACCGGCTCGACCGCCCGGCAAGGACAGGCTTCGGCACGACGGATAAGTAGCTCGGTATGCCATTCCTGCAGTTCCAGTTCGGCCATGCGGTCCGAGCGGGCGCGTACCTCTTTTAGCTGGGCGAGAAAAGCTTTGCACTCTGCCGGGGTCATCAACATGATGCGGTAGCCCCCGCGGCAGGTATCCATATCCTGCGCCAGCGCGCCAGTTCCGATGGTCAGGGCGGCCGCTCCCAGAATCCCGATGGTGATGCTTCGAAGAGTTGGTTTCATCGTTTTCCTTCGTTGAATTGCCTTATGTACAAGTCCGCTACCACGTCAGCCTGATGCCGCTGCGGCTGTTGTCGACAACGGTGGTGCTCAGACGCAGCGAAGCTGAATTGGGGATCAGGCGCTGAAAATCCACGACGTCGAGCTTGGTGCCGACCGGGAAGGAAATGGCGCCCAAGCCGAGCACCAGGGTTCGCTCGTCAGCCTGCTTGACGCGGTACAGTCCGATGCTTTTGCCGCCGTACCACAGGTTCACGATGGGAAGTCCCGCCACGACTTCGGGGACATTGCCCGTCTGTATTGATCGCGCATTGCTTGCATTGATCTGTTGCATGCCGTCACTCCTGTTCAGTTGAACAAAACCGCAAACCCCGAGTACTTCCTGGGGGCCTTGCCTTCTACTGGGTACGTGCCGAAAATTGCCGATGTGGTGCATGCCAAGATTACGACACGGTAGCAACGGACTAAATACCCGAGTTATTTAGTCGGACTAAAGGAATATTTAGAAAATGGCCGCCGGGCTGGTCGCCGGCACCACCGGCGTCGGGTGAGATACGTCAGGGCAGTGTCGGCTGATGGGCGAGGGACCAGAGACGCAGCAACTCGGCCAGAGTACGAACGCCAACCTTGCGCATGATGTTGAAGCGGTGGACATCCACTGTTCGATCCTGGATGTCGAGTTGCGCCGCGATCTTCTTGGTGTGGTTACCTGCGGCGATCAACTCCATGACTGCCTTTTCCCGCGGAGTGAGGTTGCCGAAGCGCACCGACGCCTCATTCTGCACCTGTCGGGTGTGCCACTGCTCATGGTCATCCTTGAGACAGACCTGAATCCGGTCGAGCAAATACTGTTCGTTGAAGGGTTTTTCGATGAAGTCGGTGGCGCCCGCTTTCATCGCTCGCACTGCCATGGGCACATCCCCATGGCCAGTAATGATGATGACCGGCATCGCGATGCCCTGATCCTGCAGCTTGCGCTGGAGTTCCAGTCCGCTCATCCCGGGCATGCGGACATCGAGCAGCAGGCAGCCCCGCATATGCCTGTCCGCCACATCCAGAAAAGCCTCCGACGAAGCGAATCCCCGGTGATTCAGACCGACCGATCCGAGCAGGGCGCCCAGCGCTTCGCGCACCGCGTCGTCGTCGTCGATGACATAAACCGTGGCTACATGCGATTTCATCCCTTTGCCTCTCGTGCCAGACTGAACATGAATGTAGTCCCTCCTCCCGGGTTCGTAATGTAGCGCAAGGTGCTCGCGTGGGCCTCGACGATCGAGCGACAGATGGTCAGTCCCATGCCCATGCCCCCCTGCTTGCTGGTGACGAACGAATCGAAAATGTGCTCGCCCAGTGCCGGATCGACGCCGGGACCGTTATCGCTCACCTCGAACCTGACCAGTTGCGCATCGAATGAAGTCTTCAGGGTAATTCTGCGTTCGCCCGATTGTGACACGACGGCATCCACGGCATTGCGCAACAGATTGAAAACCACCTGTTCCAGCAGGACGCGATCACCCTGCACGGCTGGCAGGTCGTCAGCCAGTTCCAGGACGATCGCCACCTCGTGCGATCTTGCCTCGTGAGAGATAAATTCGGCGGCCTCGCGGGCGATCAGGTTCATGTCCACCGCGCCGAATTGATGCTCA
Source organism: Thiobacillaceae bacterium (assembly GCA_041736375.1). GTDB lineage: Bacteria > Pseudomonadota > Gammaproteobacteria > Burkholderiales > Thiobacillaceae > Thiobacillus. Next base: position 6,128 of record JBGSTQ010000123.1, on the reverse strand, counting down.
CCCTTCTGCATGAAACGGCGAATCCGCCGGACGATTTCACTGGCGCGTTTTGACTGCTTGTTGATGGCTTCAAGCCAGATCTTCATCTGGCCGTGTTCGCCTTCGCCTTGCAGGGTGCGCAGGCCTGCCGCGCTATACATGGCGATGGCGGCCAGCGGCTGGTTGATCTCGTGGGCGATCTCGGTGGCCATTTCACCCATGCTGGCGAGACGGGAAACATGGGCCAGTTCGACCATGCGTTGCCGGTCGCGACGCTCGGCCTCCTTGACCTGAGTGACGTCGTTGATGATGCCGTAATAGCCGCGAACCTCTCCCTGGGGTGAAATATCCGGCATGTAGGAAACCACCATGTCGCGCAGGCCAGCACCCTTGTAGTTCAACCGAAGTTCGAAAGTCACCGGTTTCCCGGCCAGCGCTTGTTCGACGTAGGGTTGAATGTCGCGATAGGCCGACTCTCCCAGCAACTCCGGCAGGCGCTTGCCGTAAACGTCCATGGGTTTCGAACCAAAAAATCGTTCATAAGCCATGTTGTTGAAGCGATAGCGCTGGTCCTTGTCGACATACGCGACCAGCAGCGGCAGGTTGTCCAGCACCGTCTCCGTGACCGCTGCCAGGGCCTTGTTGCGATTGATCGCAAAGGCCAGTGCGCCCGCGGCCACGAACGAAAACAACACCAGCACGCCGTACACCGCCCCCAGTTTCACAAGCAGCTTGTGATTGCTTGCCTGCAAGGCAACCTGGGACAGTTCGACGGCTATCGTCCAGTAGTAGCGATCCGCGTCGACCGGGGCGGCGAACTGCGGCATGCCTGCCGTCGTTTCGTCGCCGATCAGTGGGAAGATCCGCTCGAAACGCACCCAGGAGGCTTCCGACTGGTGGACGCCGGACTTGCCCGCCTTCATCTGCTGCCAGAGCTCAGGGGACCGATTGGCCAGGCTGCGCTCGGGCCGGTCCGGGAACATGAACCCCCATTCGTCTTCCGCAGTGGGACCGATCATCCAATACCCCCTGGCGTCGATCAAACGTATCTTGCCCGCCTCCCCTTCCAGCGCGTGCAATCTGTCGAGCAGGCGTTGGCCGAGGTAGTTGAGCACGACGATGCCGCGGATCAGACCCTGGTCATCGGCTATCGGAATGGCGAATCGTATGGCCGGCTTGAGCGGCCGGGCGATGCGGCCGTGTTCGGTGTTGAGGTCGAAAGGCGAAACGTAGATTTGCCCGGGCGACAACCATTGTGCTTCCTCGAAGTAATAGCGGTCGTGCTTGTCCTGTAGATCCTGGTCGGCGACGATGGTGGGCTGGCCATCATTGAAATTGATGCGGACCTCCTCCATCCCGGTCAGACCGATGAAGCGAATCTGGTCGTAGACGAGTTTCTGCCGCGCCAGCGCCAGATATTCCCTGGCCAGGTCGAGCCGTTCGCTGGGGTTGGCATGCTCGAGGTATTTCCTGATCTCGTTATGCTGCGACAGATAGCGCAGATCGGACAGGACGCTGGCCATTTCCTGGCGGATGACGCCGTCTGCAAGTTCGATCATCCGTTCCTGTTCAGACTGAAGCAGCCTCAGGTTGTTGTCCGATTCAGCGCGGTGGTAGAAAACGAAGGGAATGGCCAGCAGGATGGAGAACGTCAGACCCAGCAGCAAGGTGAGCATGGCGATCTGACGCATGTTGATCTGCACCACGCGATGGATGGTGCGTGCCTGAGTAAGCCAGGGGCCGGCCATATTCACGCTGGCTTGCCGTCAATCACGGTTGATATCCCGTCTGTGAACGGCCGATTTCAGCCAGCATGTCGCACAGGGTGTCAGGATTCACTGGTTTGACCAGATGCCGGTCAAAGCCGGCCTGCTCGGAGCGGGTTCGGGCTTCCTCATGGCCGTAGCCCGTCACCGCCACCAGACAGACCTTTTTGTCAGTGCTCTGCTGGGCGCGCAACTGCCTGGCCACCTCGTATCCGTTCATGCCTTGCAGGCCGATGTCGAGCAGAACGAGTTGCGGCTGAAAGCTGCTGGCCACTTGCAGCGCCGTCTCGCCATCGGCCGCCACCCTGACTTCATGGCCATCGATCTGCAGCAGCACGCTCATGCTGTCGGCTACGGCCGGGTCGTCGTCCACCACCAATACCCGGCAGCGAGGCGTGGTCGTGCCGGCTTGCAGCGCCACATCGCTGGCCGCGGTCGACACGTCCTCCAGCGCCGGCAGCCAGATGGTGAACGACGAGCCCCGCCCTGCCCCTTCGCTGTGTGCCTCGACCAGCCCGCCATGCCTCTCCACCAGTTGTTTCACCAGGGTCAGGCCGACCCCCAGTCCACCCTGGCTGCGATCGAGGCTGCGTTCACCCTGCTGGAACAGGTCGAAGATCTGCGGCAGCAGCTCTGCCGGAATACCCACGCCGTTGTCGCGCACCCGTATCTCGATGACGGGACCGGCAATGCTGGCTTCGACCTCGATTCTTCCGCCTTCCGGCGTGTACTTGGCGGCGTTGTCCAGCAGGTTGAGCAGCACCTGGGCCAGCCGTACCGGATCGCCTTCCAGATAGGCTGGCTGTCCGGGCAGCCGCACCGAGATCCGATGTTGCTTGGCATCGATCAGCGGGCGGGCCATGTCCAGCGCCTGGTTCACCACGTCAGCCAGTTTGACCGGCTCCTTCTTCAGTGAAACCTTGCCGCGAACGATACGCGAAACATCCAGCAGGTCATCCACCAGCCGGGTCAGGTGGGCCACCTGCCGCTCGATGGTCTGCTGAGCCCATTGCACCCGCGGCTCACCCGTTTGCAGGCGACCGAGCACATGCGCCGCATTGCGGATCGGCGTCAGCGGGTTGCGCAGTTCGTGGGCCAGCATGGCGAGGAACTCATCCTTGCGCTGGTCCGCCTCCATCAATTCCCGTTCGGCCTGCTTCAGCCCGGTAATGTCCTGGGTGGTTCCAAAACCGCCCAGCAAGCCCCCCTGCTCGTCGAACTCCAGTTCGGCTCGCTCGCGCACCCATTTTTCCGCACCGTCGACGACCACCCGGTGTTCGATGTCGTAGGGCATACCCGACAAGGCACTCATCCACATGCGGTCGACATAGTCCCGGTCATCCGGGTGGACGACGGAAAGGAAGGTCTCGTAGGACAGGGGCGTACCGCCGGGAATGCCGAAGATGCGGTAGTTTTCGTCGGACCAGTGCAAATCGCCGGATTGGATATTGAGCCGCCAGCTGCCGATCTGGCCCACGGCCTGGGCACGGCTCAGGTCTGCCTGACTGTCGCGCAGCGCCTGTTCGTTCCGCTTGCGTTCGGTAATGTCGCGCACCGCCGTGAAGCGGCGTCCATCGGGCGCACCGACCGGGATCGTCTTGCCGTGCGCTTCGACAACGATGCGTGTTCCGTCCTTGCGCAGCATCGCATGCTCGACGATGCTCTCGCGCCCATAGCGGATGTTTTCCGTGACGCGTTCGCGGTCTTCGGGAACGACCAGTTCCTCGATCAGCCGGCCCACCAGTTCCTCGACCGTATAGCCCAGCTTTTGCGCAAACTGCTCGTTGGAGTCGAGGATGCGGCCGCGTTCGCTGATGACGATGCCCTCGAAGGTGGTGGCGGCGAACAGCGCCAGACGTTCCTCGCTTTCGCGCAAGGCCTGTTCATCGTGGATGCGCTGGCTGATATCGCGCAGGATGACGGTAAACACCCGTTGGCCCAGCACATTGATCTTCGAAATGGAGGCCTCGACAGGAAACCGCTCGCCATTGCCCCGCCGGCCCTGGATGCAGCCCGGGCCGGCCAGCTGACGGCTGGTTTCACCGCTGCGGGCGAAGGAACGGATGTGGTCCGCATGCTTGAGGCGGGCTTCCTCAGGCAGCAACATCTCGACCGGCTGTCCCAGGGCTTCGGCGAGCGGCAGGCCGAACATCTGCTCGGCCGCCGGATTGAACAGCACGATGTGCTGGCGCTCGTCCACGCCGATGATGGCATCCATCGCCGACTCGATCAGCCCTGCCAGAAGCTGTTCACCCTTGCGCGATTCCGCCAGCAAGGCTTGCGCCTGGCGAAGTTCTTCCCGCAGACGTTCGATCACGGCCGTCGCGTGCGGCCCGGCATCCGGCAACGGAGACGCCAGGCTGCCCGCCTCCACATCGCTGTGCAGGGACGCCTGCCCCTCATCGGCTTGCCTGTCTGCCATCTGTCTCCTCTCGTTTGTGCGGACTGGGTTCTTCGCAGTCGCATGCAAGCGCCGCGGCGTCCGCCAGCTCATTACCGTTCGGATTCTTCAACAGATTCGCTGCGCCTGCAATCCGATCGCGGCCATTGCGCTGAAACGTGCAACGCACTAAAGAATCTGCCAATACCCGCGAGGGACAAGTATTTTCATGATCAGGCCGTTATATGAAAGCTGCCTCATCCCTTCGTTCGTCATTGCAACTGGCGGAATCAGCCGGGGCGGCAGGTGTGGGAGATGTCCGGCAGTCCATGAAACCCGACATCACCAAACAAATGACCTAGCCTGTCTGGAGCCGGATATGACCTTCGAGCAGTTGCAGCAATTGGCAAGCGATATTGGACTCAATCCGGCCACGCATTACACCACGCAAACGGAACACATCCGGACTATCCAGCTGCGACGCGGGATCGAACCCTGTTTCATGACCGAGAAGCGCTATGCCTGCGCGGAAACCTGCGAATGGAGCCAGGAATGCCGTAGGTTGAAAGCGCAGTGGAAATGCTGACGAGAGGGTGAACGAACGACTCTCGCGCGGTCAGCCGGCATGCCGCGGGCATGAACGGCAAGCAGTGTCGCCCAGAGGTTGCCCCGGTCACGAGCCTGTCCCCACGACCCAACGGCTAAGGAGCCACTGAAAAGCTCATTTACGTCATTTCGAGCGAAGCGAAGCAATCCAGAATGTCAGTGGAATCAACAAACTCTGGATCGCCACGTCCCTGCGGGCCTCGCGATGACGGAATAAATCAGCATTTCCCTAAGCGTTCTGTCAGCCCGGTGACCGACCGCGCGGAATTTTTATGACAGGCAGCGAACCGGTCGACTCCTACATGCCGACGATCTGTGCATGCAGGCCACGCTCCTGGAAGCTGTGGAGAATGCCGGACGCCTGCATGGCCTCCGAATCGTAGACCACCATGATCATGTGCGATTTTCCCGGGTTGTGCCCCACCGAAATCACGCCTGCATCCTGACGGACCCCATCCTCGAGTTGGTGCAATGCGTCCTCGTCGAGGTTTTCGTCGATATGGACGACCACTTCATTTAGTCTTGCGTTCATCCTGATCTCCTTGCTGGTTGAAGTTCCGGGCCGGCCAACGCCGGCGAACCTCACCTGGTTTTGAAAGCATCGGCCACCGCCTGCAGAATGTCCTGCAGTTCCTTGCCGGCGACCGCCGCTGCCTCGCGCTGCTGGATGCCCAGCGACTCGGCCTCGTGCACCGGGTCGGCGACACCGACGACAACCTTGCCGCCGCGGCAGTCACTCCCCTTGCCGCCAGTGGCTTCCCCGTCCGCCCCGATCCGGTAGACGGCAAAGCGGCACGGCACGATCAGGGTGATGTTGGGATCCTCCTTGATCGCCTGGGCCAGATACTGGGATTTGCAGGCAAAGACCACCTTGTTCTGGATATCCATGTTGTAGTGCTGCTTCAGGCCTTCGTCGACATTCTGGATCTTGAGCACCTCCCAGTTTTGCGCCAGGATTTCGTGCTCCAGGCGCTCCACGACCTGCTTGAAGTTGGTGGCGGCGGGGAGATGGACGACATAGGCACCGCCCGCACGTTGCACGTCTCCCGCCGTGGCCCAAAGACTCGCTGCCAGCAGGAAAGGTAGGAAAACCATGCTGAAAATACGACCTGTCTTGAACATTTTCGTCCTCCTCGGGGTTATTGAGTCCACCCCAGAATCTCTTTGTAGCTTCTCTCCGTTGCTTAGCAAATGAGTGACATGGCTTCAATAAATGCTTGCACAATGCTGCCATCCCGTTGGAACCTGACCGGCTGTTCCGGTCAAACCCTGATGCAAAAAACATCCCTCTTCCTGCTGTTGCTGGGCCTGGCCAGTGCGGCCGCCAGCGCGAATCCGCTGGCGTCCCCGGTCTCCACACCAGGATGCGGGCAGCCGGGCCAGTGGTTCATGCCGGC
>JBGSTQ010000119.1:0-1664 GCA_041736375.1 Thiobacillaceae bacterium | reverse complement strand
GGGCTGGTCGCGCTGGCCGGCTGGGTGCCGGTGCGGCAGTTGAATGCGCTGCGTGACATGCTGGCGACGCGATTTCACGGCCGCTACTGGCTCGACCTGCGCGAGCCGGCGCCGGAAGAGGTATCCGAAGTGCCCTCTCTGGTGCGCTACCCGGGCTGGCTAAAGCCTTTCATCCCGCTGGTCAAGAGCTACGGCGTGCCGCGTTATGGCGAATTCGACCCGGCTCTGCCATTCGCCTTCACCTACCTGTTGCTGTTCGGCGCCATGTTCGGCGACATCGGCCACGGCGGCGTCATTCTGCTGTTGTCGCTGGCGTTGCTGCGGCGTTTCGGCCGGATGGCCTGGATCGGGGTGGCGGCAGGTGCGGTATCGATGCTGTTCGGCCTGCTGTACGGCAGCATTTTCGGGTATGAGGACATCATCGATCCGGTCTGGCTTTCGCCGCTGCATGACCCGGTCAGGGCCCTGGGTCTGGCCGTGGCCTTCGGTGTCGGCTTCATCGTCTTCACCCTGCTGGTCAACACACGCAACAAATGGACGGCCGGCCATGTTGGTGAAGCGCTGTTCGACTCAGGCGGTCTCGCCGGGCTGGTGTTCTATCTCGGCGCCATCGTGGGTCTGGCGAGTCTGGCCGGTCTTGATGATTTCGCCGCTTTCGCCCAGCCGGCCTGGGGACTGGCGGGTTTGGGCCTTGCGGGGGTGGCGCTGTACAAGTGGAGCGAGGCGAAGGTAGGACTCGGCGAGCGCATCCTGGTGACCGCAATCGAAACGCTGGAAACAGTCATCAACCTGTTTTCGAATACCCTGTCGTTCATGCGTGTGGCAGCTTTCAGCCTCAACCACGTGGCGCTGGCGCTGGCGGTGTTCACTTTGGCCGCCGGTCTCGGCGCGGTGGGACATGGGATAACCCTGTTGCTGGGCAATGTCATCATCATCGTGCTGGAGGGTGCGATCGTCGCGATTCAGGCCTTGCGCCTGATGTATTACGAGGGCTTCTCGCGCTTCTTCAGCGGGGACGGGGTGGAGTTCGTGCCGTTGCGGCTGGAGCCGCAGCAGCACAGGGTTTGAGGATAATCATGAGCAAGGAGAAATTATGAATGGCTTGATTGCATTGACGATACTGCCGGTTGCGGCCACGCTTGGCGCCGGCATCTGGCTGACGGTGAGGCCGCGTTGTCTGCCGGCAAGCTGGCTCAGGGGAGGCATGCTGGCGAATCTGCTGGTGTTTGGGTTGGGTCTCGCCGGCGTCATGCTGCTGGGGGTACAGGAAGTGCTGGCAGCCGAACCTGCGGCGGAGGCTGCTGGAATCTCCCTGGGCCAGGGGCTGGCTTTGCTGGGCATCGGTCTGCCCACAGGTCTCGCTGCCATCGGCGCCGCGATCGCGTTGGGCCCGATCGGCTCCGCTTCGCTGGCGGTGGTGGCCGAAAAACCCGAGATGTTCGGCCGCACGCTGATCTACATCGGCTTGGCCGAGGGGATCGCGATTTACGGCCTGGTCATGTCGATTCTGCTGCTCGGAAGAATTTGAGCGCATGCGATCCGAAGCTGACATTCCGCAAGGCAGCGCCCGCCTGGTGGTGCTGGGCAGCGCCGGCCTGGCGGGCGGATTCGGCCTGATCGGTGCCGAGGTGCACGCCGACGCCGACCCGGCCACGGTGGAATCC
>JBGSTQ010000114.1:0-13463 GCA_041736375.1 Thiobacillaceae bacterium | reverse complement strand
CCATCCTCGCCGACGGTGTGGCGCTGGCGCGCAAGACCCACCGCATCATCCGCCAGAACCTCGGCTGGGCGCTCGGCTACAACCTGATCGCCATCCCCGCCGCCGCGCTCGGCCACGTCACCCCGTGGATGGCCGGAATCGGCATGTCAGCCAGTTCCCTGCTGGTGGTGCTGAACGCCCTCAGGCTTGCCGACTTCAAGGGCGAAAACCCGCTTCCGCAACCCGCCGTTCCGCAAAGAAGGCCAGCCTGATGGAAATTCTCTACCTGCTCATCCCGCTGAGCCTGGTGCTGGTCGGCGTTATCGCCTGGGTCATGTTGTGGGCGGTACGCGCAGGACAGTTCGAGGATCTCGAGGGCCCGGCTCAGAGCATCATCATGGACGACGACAATCCGCCGCCGGATGGCAGCACGACGAAAAAAGAGCAATAAAGTTACATCTGGCGGCTACACGAAAACCACACTAGGGATTAATATCCGCCGTGAGCGGGGTGCGGCGGATTGACACACCTCGCTATAAGTGGATACATTTATCCGCATATACGAATAGCATCAGATTATTCGTATGTGCTAATTAATCAAGTCATCAACACGGGAGATGTGTATGGAAGCGACAACCTACAATTACAAGGTCGTCCGCCAGTTCGCCATCATGACGGTGGTCTGGGGAATTGTCGGCATGCTGGTCGGGGTCATCCTGGCTGCACAGCTGATCTGGCCTGATCTGACATTCGGCCTTGAATGGCTGTCTTATGGTCGACTTCGACCGCTCCATACCAACGCAGTGATCTTCGCCTTCGGCGGATCGGCGATGTTCGCGGTGTCCTACTACATCGTCCAGCGCACCTGCCAGGTGCGCTTGTGGGCCGAGAAACTCGCGGCCTTCACCTTCTGGGGCTGGACTGCAGTGATCGTGCTCGCCGCCGTCACCCTGCCGCTGGGTCTCACCACCTCCAAGGAATACGCCGAGCTGGAATGGCCGATCGACCTGCTGATCACGGTGGTGTGGGTGTCCTACGCGCTGGTGTTCTTCGGCACCATCATCAAGCGCAAAACCAAGCACATTTACGTCTCCAACTGGTTTTTCGGCGCCTATATCCTGGTGATCGCGATTCTGCACCTGGTCAACAGCGCCGAACTGCCGGTGACGATGACCAAGTCCTACTCGGCCTATGCCGGGGTGCAGGATGCGATGGTGCAGTGGTGGTATGGCCATAACGCGGTGGGCTTCTTCCTCACCACCGCCTTCCTCGGCATGATGTACTACTTCATTCCGAAGCAGGCTGGCCGTCCGATCTACTCCTACCGCCTGTCGGTCGTCCACTTCTGGTCGCTCAACTTCATCTACATGTGGGCGGGTCCGCACCACCTGCAGTACACCGCCCTGCCCGACTGGGCGCAGTCGCTCGGCATGGTGTTCTCGCTGATGCTGCTGGCACCTTCCTGGGGCGGCATGATGAACGGCATCATGACCCTGTCCGGCGCATGGCACAAACTGCGCACCGACCCGATCCTGAAGTTCATGGTGACCGCGCTGTCGTTCTACGGCATGTCGACCTTCGAAGGTCCGATGATGTCGATCAAGACCGTCAACGCATTGAGCCACTACACCGAATGGACCATCGGCCACGTGCACTCCGGCGCGCTGGGCTGGGTGGCGATGATCACCATCGGCTCGATGTACTACCTGATTCCGCGTCTGTTCGGCCGCGAATCGATGTACAGCACCAAGCTCATCGAATGGCATTTCTGGTGGTCGACCATCGGCGTCGTGCTGTATATCGCCGCGCTTTGGATCGCCGGAGTGGCGCAGGGCCTGATGTGGCGCGCGGCCAACGCCGACGGCACGCTGACCTACAGCTTCGCCCAGGTGCTCAACACCATGTATCCGTTCTACGGCATCCGTCTGCTGGGTGGCACGCTGTTCTTCGCCGGCATGCTGCTGATGGCCTACAACGTCTGGAAAACGGTCCGCGCCGGACGCGTCGTCAATGACGCCCCGATCCCGCAAGCCGTCCACGCCTAAGGAGACCGCACATGATTTCGCATGAGAGCATTGAAAAGAACCTCGGTCTGCTGATCGTGCTGACCATCCTCATCGTCAGCATCGGTGGCCTGGTGCAGATCGTGCCGCTGTTCTTCCAGACATCCACCACCACCCCGGTGGCCGGCCTGAAGCCCTACACGCCCCTGCAACTGGCGGGACGCGACATCTACATCCGCGAGGGCTGCGTCGGCTGCCATTCGCAGATGGTGCGTCCGTTCCGTGCCGAGACCGAGCGCTATGGTCATTACTCGGTGGCTGGCGAATACGTCTACGACCGTCCCTTCCTGTGGGGGTCCAAGCGTACCGGTCCCGACCTGCAGCGTTTGGGCGGGCGTTATTCCGACGCCTGGCACTATGCCCACCTGATGAACCCGCGCGATGTGGTCCCCGAATCCAACATGCCGGCCTATCCCTGGCTCGACCGTCCGCTCAAGGACGGCTCGATCCAGAAGAAGATGAGCACGCTGAACATCGTCGGCCACGGCTACAGCGATGAACAAATCGCCGGTGCCCCGGCCGAGTTGGAAGGCAAGACCGAGATGGAGGCGTTGATCGCCTATCTGCAGGTTTTGGGTATCCACGCCCCGAAGAACTGAGCGGGAATGGATAGCGGACTTATCAGCGGCATCGTCACGGCCGTCTTCATCGTGGTGTTCATCGGCATCGTCTGGTGGGCCTACAGCAAGGGCAACAAGCAGCGTTTCGAAGACGCCGGCAAGTTGCCCTTCGAAGACGAAGACCCGTCAGCCAAACAAGGAGACAAGCAATGAGTGATTTCACAAGCGGCTTCTGGCCGATCTACATCAGCGTCATCACCCTGGTGAGCATCATCGGCACCTGGATTTTTCTCAAGTCGCAGACCACCCGCAAGCTCGCCCCCGGCGAGAAGGCCGAGCTCATGGAACACACCTGGGATGGTGACCTGCAGGACCTCAACAACCCGCTGCCGCGCTGGTGGCTGGGCCTGTTCTACGGCACCCTGATCTTCGCGCTGGCCTACCTCGCACTGTGGCCCGGCCTCGGCAATTTCAAGGGCATGCTGAACTGGACCTCGCAGGGCGAGTACGAAGCGGAGGTGCAGAAGGCGGAAGAGAAGTTCAAGCCGATCTATGCCAAGTTCCAGCAGCAGGACATCCTGGCCGTGGCTGCGGATCCGGAGGCTCAGGCCATCGGCAAGAACCTCTACCTGACCTACTGCTCGCAGTGCCACGGTTCGGATGCGGCAGGTGCCCGCGGCTTCCCCAACCTGACCGACAAGGACTGGCTGTATGGCGGCGATCCTGACACGATCAAGGCGTCCATCTCCGAAGGCCGCATGGCGATGATGCCGGCTCTTGGCGACGCCCTCGGCCCGGATGGCACCAAAGCAGTGGCGCATTACGTGATGTCGCTCTCCGGGCGCGATCACGATGCCGCGCTGGCCGCCTCCGGAAAGACCAAGTTCGAGGAGAACTGCGCTGCCTGCCACATGCCTGACGGCACCGGCATGCAGGCCATGGGTGCACCCAACCTGACCGACAAGGTCTGGCTCTACGGCGGCTCCGAGTCCGCCATCATCGAGAGCATCACCAAGGGCCGCAACGGCGTGATGCCCAGCATGGCGCAGACCATGGGCACGACCTCGAACAAGGATGCCAAGCTGCATCTGCTGACCGCCTATGTCTACGGCCTGGGTGGTGGCCAGCCACCGGCAGCGCCGGTTGCTGAAGCGCCTGCCGCTGAGGCTGCCGCAGCCGAGGCACCTGCTGCCGAAGCGCCCACTGCCGACCCAGCCGCCGCGGCGCCTGTCAAGCCCTGATCGGCCTTTCTGACCGGGCATCCGCCCGGTCAGTTTCCCGAGGCCTTACCTGCGAGTGAGGATTCGGGAAACTTTGCGATAGACACCATGGCCACGGACAACAAAACTCCCCCCCCAGCGGGGTCCTCTGCCGAGGCACCCCTGGAGCAGCAGCTCTACGCCATCCGCGAGAAAATCCAGCCCCGCGCCGTGCATGGCGTGTTCAACAACTGGCGCATCGCGCTGGTGCTCATTACCCAGGCGGTGTATTACGGCCTGCCTTGGCTGCAGTGGGACAACCGCCAGGCGGTGCTGTTCGACCTGGCCGCGCGGAAGTTCTACATCTTCGGCCTGGTTTTCTGGCCGCAGGACTTCATCTATCTCACCGGCATCCTGGTGCTGTCTGCTCTCGCGCTGTTCCTGTTCACCGCGGTGGCCGGCCGGCTGTGGTGCGGCTACGCCTGCCCGCAAACGGTTTACACCGAAGTTTTCATGTGGGTGGAAGACTGGATCGAAGGTGATCATCTGGCCCGCAAGAAGCTCGACAAATCAGCGTGGAACGCCACCAAGATCCGCAAACGCGGCCTCAAGCATTTCATCTGGCTGCTGATCGCGCTGTGGACCGGCTTCACCTTCGTCGGCTACTTCACCCCGATCCAGTCCCTGGCCGCTGAGGTATTCAGCCTCGGCCTCGGCCCGTGGGAAACCTTCTGGATCCTGTTCTACGGCTTCGCCACCTGGGGTAATGCCGGCTTCATGCGTGAACAGGTGTGCAAGTACATGTGCCCCTATGCCCGCTTCCAGAGCGTGATGTTCGACTCCGACACCCTCACGGTGACCTACGACAACTCCATCGGCGAACCGCGAGGGCCGCGTGGCAAGAAGGTCGACTACAAGGCAGCAGGTCTCGGCACCTGCGTCGACTGCGGCGTCTGCGTCCAGGTCTGCCCCACCGGCATCGACATCCGCAACGGCCTGCAATACGAATGCATCGGCTGCGCCGCCTGCATCGACGGCTGCGACCAGATCATGGACAAGATGGGCTACCCGCGCGGACTGATCCGCTACACGACCGAGAACGTGGTGAAGGGCAAATATCCGGACAGCGGCATCCTGCGTCACGTGCTGCGCCCCCGTACCCTGATCTACACCGCGTTGATGGTGGTCATCAGCGGTGCGTTCGTTTACAGCCTGGCGACCCGAGTGCCCCTGCGCGTCGACGTGGTGCGTGACCGCGTGGCGCTGTCGAAGGAAACCGACGAAGGGATGATCGAGAACGTCTACCGTCTTCAGCTCATCAACAAGGACAACCAGGCTCACCAATACACGTTGAACGCGGCTGGCATTCCGGGACTGCGGATCATGACATCCACCCTGCCGGTTACTGCGCGCGAGCTGGAGACGCTCGAGATCCCGGTCAGCCTGATCGCCGACCCGGTCGATCTCAAGGGACGCTCGATCGAGGTTTCCTTCACCGTGCAGTCGGTCGACGATCCGCGCATCAAGCAGGAAGTCAAAACCAAGTTCTTCAACAGGTGAACCCCTTGTCCAGCGCCCTGAACCCTCCCCACAGCCGCCCCTGGTATCGCGAACCCTGGCCCTGGTTTCTCATCAGCCTGCCGGCTGCGGCGGTGATTGCCGGGCTTGTCACCGTGTGGATTGCCTACCGCAGTGCCGATGGTCTGGTGGTCGGCGACTATTACAAGGCCGGACTCGCCATCAACCAGACCCTGGAACGCGACGAGATGGCTCGCAGGCTGGGCTTGAACGCCACCCTCAACTTGAGCGGCACAAACCTGCAAATCGAGCTTGCCGGCGACCTCAATCCGATGCCTTCGAGCCTCAAGGTACATCTGGCCCACCCGACACGCCAAGGAGCAGACCAGGTCGTGGATCTGGCGCATGCCGGCAACGGCCACTATCGCGGAGCGTTGTCCTCCGCGCTATCAGACGGCAAATGGCTGATTCAGCTTGAAAACCCGGAATCGAGCTGGAGACTGAATGGCGTGCTGCATACTCCGATGACAGAAGCGGCGGTGCTGCGGTTTGCCGGGGCGACAGAATGATTCACGTCGCGGGTTTTTTCTTGACTCAATCAGAGGGAGACTGAAATGGACGTCGTAATGGATTTGCTGTTTACCAACCCGATCGGTATTTTGAGCCTGTTCACCATACTCTTCATCATCGGCATGGCGATTTATCTGTTTGGCTGGGTCAAGCGCAAGATGAACAGCCCGGAAGAATGACCTCAAGTCCTGCCGGACAGCGCAACTGCACGCAGTGCGCCCCCCACATCGCATGCTTCCCCCGCGAGGGTCAAGGCACCTGAAGATGCGCCGGGCACGCCAACTACGATTAACGAGGAGTTCGCCATGATGCAGCGACTGATTCATATCCTTTGGCCGTCGTTCCTCATCGCCGGGATCGCGGACATCATCTTCACCACCGTGTTCGATCCGCTGGAGATCCTGTATCGCGGCGAACCGCTGATCGAACACCGCATCGCGGCCTATACCATCGGATTTTTCTTTTTCTGGCTGATCTGCATCGGCTCGAGCGCCATGACCTGCTATTTCCAGCGCGGCGCGGACGAGATCAACCGCTGCCCGCTGCCTCCGCCGAAAAGACCCGAGGGTTGTCCCAAACGCGGTGACGACGGTGGCTGCTGTTAGGCGAAATTACCTGGAATAGGGAGAAAGAATGGACGTCGTTCTGAACCTGTTGTTCACCCATCCGATCGGCCTGCTGAGCCTGTTCACCATTCTGTTCATCATCGGCATGAGCATTTTCTTCTCGGTCTGGTTCCGGAAGAAAATGAATGATCCGAACGAGTGAAACAGTGCGCCTATCCGCCCGGGCAGTGAGACCCCTCGGCCCACAGTAGACCACGGACTTATGCCCGGCTGGCTTCAGGCGGTTCTGGAATAACGCGGTTTGTCGCTGGATTCCTGCTTGAGATAGCGGTCGAAACACATACCGATATTGCGCAGGAACAGCCGCCCCATCGGGGTGACGCTGATCCGCGCGGCGCCTGCTTCCACCAGGCCATCCGCTGCCAGCGGCTGCAGTTCCTCCAGCGCATCAGCGAAGTATGCTGCAAAATCAATTTTCCACCTGGCGCCGAACGCCACCGGATCGAGTTCCAGGTCGCACATCAGTTGGGTGATTGCCTCGCGGCGGATCTGGTCGTCGCGATTCAGCCGCAGGCCGCGCTCCACCGCCAGACCGGTTGCACTGATGCGTTCCTGGTAGCGCTTGAGGTTTTTCTCGTTCTGCATGTACACGGTTTCGGTCTGGCTGATGCTCGACACGCCGAACGCCAGGATGTCGCAGTCCTTGTGCGTGGTGTAGCCCTGAAAATTGCGCCACAGGGTCTTGCTCTGCTGCGCCCGCACCATCTCGTCGTCGGGTCTGGCGAAATGGTCCATGCCGATATTGATGTAGCCCGCCGCACCCAGCTTGTCGTGAACCGTCTGCTGCAAGTCCAGGCGCGTGGCGAAAGTTGGCAGATCCGGTTCGTTGATCAGACGCTGGTGCTTCTTTAGCCAGGGAACATGCGCGTAGGCAAAAACCGCCAGCCGGTCAGGCGACCAGGCCACCACTCGATCAAGGGTTTTGCTGAAAGTCTCGACCGTCTGCTTCGGCAGCCCGACGATCAGGTCCATGTTGACGCTCGAGAATCCCAGATCGCGCGACCAATCGTAAACCTGCTGAATCAGCGACTCGGGCTGAATGCGATTGACCGCCTCCTGCACGGCGGGATCCATATCCTGCACGCCGAACGAAAGCCGGTTGAAACCGCACTCACGCAGCGCTTCGAGGTGTGCGCGGGTCAGTTCGCGCGGATCGACCTCGCAGCCGATTTCCGCGTCGGGCGCCAGACAGAAGAAGCGCCGGATCATCGCCATCAGGCGCCGCAGGTCATCCGGGTTGAGGTAGGTGGGCGTGCCGCCACCCCAGTGCAGCTGGCGCACCGGACGGCGAGTGTCGATCAGGGACGCCGTGCGCGCCAGCTCCTGTTCCAGGTGCACAAGATAGGGCTGCGTCTTGCTGTAATCCTGGGTGGCCACCATGTTGCAGCCGCAGTAATAGCAAAGCGAATCGCAGAACGGCACATGCACATAGAGCGAAAGCCCGCGCTCAGGATGCGGCGCCGTGGTCAACTCCTCGATCCAGCTGGCCTCGTCGAAGCCGGTGTGGAAATAAGGCGCGGTCGGATAGGAGGTATAGCGCGGTCCGGGTTTGCTGTACTTTTCCAGCAGTTCGATCAGGCTCGACATGGCGGTATCCAAAACAGGATTTATCTGTCTTTATATAACACGTCTGCCTGGCAGGGACAAGCCGGGCCGGCGGGCAAAAATGCTTCAGGAAAGTCGGCACGCCCGTCCGGCTGCAGCGACCGCAAGCGGCTTGTCCTGCGCGCGTCAAAACCCTTAAATTTCAGGTCGTTAGGGTACGTTCAGGCGGACCGCGGCAAAGTCCTCATGAAACAGGGCCAGTTCGTCTCCCGAGGAAAACTGCCAGCCTTCCATGTGGCCGAAACTGTTGCTCGAGCGCGGAGCGAGTTCGACCTTGAAACGGCGCGCGGTGGACAGCGTCGGATTGCGCGCGGACAGCACGACCGTGAGGTAGCGATCACTGGTGTTTTCGATGACCGCCACCATGCCCTTGCCGATCAGCGATAAGCGAAAGCCCACTACTACCGGCATCGCGGGTTTTCCCGACTGCGCGGACTGGAAACCGGTTTCACCCGGATCGGGCCGGGCCTTGATCTGCTCGAGTTCGCGCTGGCTCGCGGTCAGCAGGTTGCGGGTTTCGGCCAGATAGCGCTCGGTCTGCTGCCGGGTTTCCACCTCTTTCGACAAACGGCGCTTGACGTCGTCAAGGTCGACATTGAGCACGAAGGCATAAAGACCCAGCCCGCAAACCAGGACAAACAGCAGGACATTCAGGCCGATCGACACCCACCAGGCGGGAGGACGGCCGGCGGGCGTGGGAGGCGGCATCGGCTTCGATTCCATGCCTAGCCGGTATTCCGCATGCCCGCGGCGATGGCGTTGATAGTGCGTTTGAGGGGCGTCAGCCATTTGTCATGCTCCTCTTCCCACACGCTTTCACTGCGGTAGCGCTTCAGCAGACGCACCTGGATGTGATTGATGGGGTCGAGGTAAGGCCTGCGCCTCGAAATCGACAAGGACAGGGTCGGGTTGTCCTCGAGCAGGGCTTCGATCTGCGCGACCTGTTTGACGCCAGCCACGGTGAGCGCGAACTCGTCCGCAATCGCACGGTAGACCCCCATGGTGCAGGGATGGTCGCACAGGCGCGCATACTCCTCGGCGATTTCCATGTCGGCCTTGGTCAGCGCCATCTGCACGTTGGACAGCAGCGCGCGGAAGAAGGGCCACGCGCGATACATCGCCTGCAGGTGCGCGAGACCATCCTGCTGGCTGTCGATGAAAGCCTTCAGCGCGCTGCCGATACCATACCAGGCGGGCAGCGTGTGGCGCGACTGCGCCCAGCCGAACACCCAGGGAATCGCGCGGATCGAGCCCAGCGAGCGGTCGGCCTTCTTGCGGTGCGACGGGCGGCTGCCGATGTTGAGCGTGCCGATTTCGCTGACCGGCGTACTCTCGTAGAAATAGTCGATGAAGCCCGGCATGCCGATCAGCGCGCGGTAGGCTGTTTCGCCCGCCGCCGCGATGTCGCGCATGCGATCGAGGTAGTCCTGCGGGTAGCGTACCTCGCTGTGCGCCAGAGCGGTGGCGCTGGCCTTCATGAGGCCGGTCACGCCCATGCCGATTTCGTAGTTGGCGGTTTCCGGGTTGCTGTACTTGTAATACAGCATCTCGCCCTGCTCGGTGAACTTGATCTCGCCGTTGACGGTGCCGGGCGGCTGCGACAGGATCGCATCGTGGGTGGGGCCGCCGCCGCGACCCACCGTGCCGCCGCGGCCATGGAACAGGCGGCATTCGACACCGTGGGTCTGCGTCAGCGCGATGATGGACAGCTGCGCCTGGTAGAGATTCCAGTTCGACGCCAGGATGCCGCCGTCCTTGCACGAATCCGAATAGCCGAGCATGACCTCCTGGCGGTTACCGTTGGCTTCCACCAGCGCGCGATACACCTTGTTGGAGAGCAACTGGTTGAGGATGGACTGGCTACGCTGCAGGTCGTCGACCGTCTCGAACAGCGGCGCCACCAGGATGCGGCAGAACCAGTCGCTTCCACTGTGGCCGCACAGACCGACCAGGCGCGCCAGCAGCATCACCTCCATCACATGGGACGCGCTGTGCGTCATCGAAATCACGTAGGTGCCGAACACCTCGTCCCCCACTTCGGCCTGCAGCTTGGCCATGCGGCGGAACACCGCGAGTGCCTCGCTCGCTTCGTCATCCAGCGCGGCGTCGTTGACCTCGATCGGGTCGATGTGGCCGATCCACGCGGCCAGGCGCTGCAGGCGCTCGTTCTCGCCGGCCGCCAGGTAATCGAAATCGGGGTCGATCTGCTGCAGCAGCGCGGTGACGGTGCGCGTGTGCACGGTCGACTCCTGGCGGATGTCGAGCTGCAGCAGGTGAAAACCGAAACTTTCGACCAGCCGGATCAGCGCCTGCAGGTCCTGCATGGCGACGATGCGGTCGCCATGGCTGATCAGCGAATCGCGCAACCGATAGAGGTCGTCGAGGAAGGCCGCGGCATTCTCATACGCCAGGAGCGGGGTGAAGCTCGGCACGTCGGCCAGGCACTGGTGCACGTAGGACAGGTTGGCATCGAGCCGCGCCAGCATGATCGCCGCCATGCGGCGATAGGGTTCGCGGCTGTAGATCTGCACCGCCGTGCCGCGGAACACCTGCTCGCCGAACGCTTCTTCGTATTCGCCCAGCCGCTCGAGGAATGCGGCCGAGGGGGTGCACCAGTCGCTGCTGTGGGTGAGGGTCTGCCGCAGGTCCAGCACCCGTGCGCGGTATTCCCGCAGCGCTTCCTGCATCTGGGTGTGCACTGTCCATTCGGTGACGTCCGCCGTCACGAACGGGTTGCCATCGCGGTCGCCGCCAATCCACGAACCGAAGCGGATGAAGCTCGGCACGCTGATCGATGCGGCGCCGTCGGCGTTGGTGCCGTAATGCTTGCGCAGCGCCTTCTCGAGGAAGTAATAGGCCTTCGGCACGGCTTCGAACAGGCTCTCGCGCACGTAGTAGAGGCCGTTGCGCACCTCGTCGCGCACCTCCAGCTTGGCGCTACGCAGCTCGTCGGTGCGCCACATCACCTGGATTTCGGCGGTCAGTTGCGCTTCCAGTTCGCGTTGGTCGTTCACCCCCAGGCTGGGGTTGTACAACTGGTCGCAGATCAGGAATACCCGGCGGATGCCCTCCATGACCGCGCGGCGGCGTGCTTCGGTGGGATGAGCGGTGAACACCGGCGCGTAATGCAGGCGGTTGACCATTTCCTGCAGCGTCCCAACCGACATGCCCTGCGCCTTGAGATCGGCCAGGGTGCGGTCGAACGAGCCTTCCCACAGCGGCATGCCGTGCGACAGCATGCGACGGCGGTTGCGGTGGGAGAAACTTTCCTCCGCCACGTTGACCAGCTTGAAATAGCTCGAGAACGCACGCACCACCAGTTCCACCTTGTCGGCGGACATGGCGTCGATCAGCGCCATCAGTTCGCTGCGGCGCTGCTGGTCTTCCTGCTGATGCAGCTCGGCGAAGCCACGGCGCAGGGTTTCGACGGCCTCGAAAACATCCTCGCCGGCGAATTCGAGCAGCACCTGTCCCAGCATCGTGCCCAGGAGCTTGACCTGCCCGCGCAGATCATCATCCATCAACAGTTTCTGCGGCGCGTTCATAGGCAAATGCAATCGTTGTCAGGCAAAGCGGAATATTTTCTCATAGCCCCTGAGCTTCACCCAACCGCCCGGCGGGCATTGCGGAACATCCTTAGCCAGGGGCCCGCCTCACCCATGCCGTCAGGACGCCACGGCAGCTGGGCGGCGCGGAACATCCGTTCCGGATGCGGCATGAGGATGGTGAAACGGCCGTCGGTCGTAGTGTAGCTGGTCACCCCTCCGGGCGAGCCGTTGGGATTGAGCGGGTAGCTCTCAGCAGGATTGCCGCGATGGTCGACATAGCGCAGCGCAGCAAGTGCCCGGCCGGCATCGGAGGCATGGCGGAACTCCACCCGGCCCTCGCCGTGCGACACCGCGACCGGCATGCGCGACCCGGCCATGCCAGCAAAGAAAAGCGAAGGCGAATCCAGAACTTCCACCATCACGAAGCGTGCCTCGAACTGCTCGGACAGATTGCGTTCGAAGCGCGGCCAGGCTTCCGCACCCGGAATCAGGTCGTGCAGTTGGCTCATCATCTGGCAGCCATTGCACACCCCCAAGGCGAAGCTGTCGGCGCGCTGAAAGAATGCGGCGAACTGATCGCGTGCCCGCGGGTTGAAGAGGATGGACTTGGCCCAGCCGCCACCCGCACCCAGCACATCGCCGTAGCTGAATCCGCCGCACGCCGCCAGCCCGGAAAAATCGCCAAGACTGACCCGGCCGCCAAGGATATCGCTCATATGCACGTCGACCGCATTGAAGCCGGCGGCGTCGAACGCGGCGGCCATCTCCACCTGGCCGTTGACCCCCTGCTCGCGCAGCACCGCCACCCGCGGGCGCTTGCCGCTGGCGATATAGGGGGCGGCAATGTCCTCCCCGGCGGCGAAGCTCAACTCGTAGTGCAGCCCCGGATCGGCCGCATCGGCATGGCGCGCGAATTCCTCCTCGGCACAGGCCGGGTTGTCGCGCAGTCTCGCCATTTCATAACTGGTGCGTGACCAGGCCGCCTGCAGATCGATGCGCGCTTCGTCGAGGACCAGCCTGCCCTTGCGCACGACGCGTACGCGATCGAGATCATTGGTGTGTCCGACGACGAAAAACTCGCCCCGCAGGCCGGCATCGAAAAAGGCCTGCATCACCGCCCCGGTGTCGGTCTGGCGAACCTGCAGCAGCGCGCCGGCCTCCTCATTGAACAGGACGTTGAACATGCACGTTGAATAGCCTGGCTCGTCGGGTATTTCCGGTTCCGGCAGTCCCTCGTCCTCGACGTCCCGGCGGATGCGCTCGAGGCACAACTCGTCGACCTCGAGATCGACGCCGCAATGACCGGCGAAAGCCATTTCGCAGGCGCTGGCGAACATTCCGCCGTCGGAGCGGTCGTGATAGGCCAGCAGCTTGCCGGACGCGTTCAGCGCCTGAATAGTGTCGAAGAAGGCCGCCAGCGTCCCGGCGGCAGGCGCATCGGGACAGCGGTCGCCCACCTGCTTGTAGGCCTGGGCCAGGCTCGATCCGCCGAGCCGGTCGTGGCCCAGACCGAGGTCGATGAGAACGAGATCGGTCGCGCCAGCATCGGTGCGCAGCTGCGGGGTCAGGTGCGCGGTGGCGTCCGGTGTGGTGGCGAAAGCGGAAATGACGAGCGAGACGGGCGAGGTCACGGCCTTCTGTTCGCCGTTCTCGCTCCACACCGTCTTCATGCTCATCGAGTCCTTGCCGACCGGGATGCTGATGCCCAGAGCCTGGCAATACCGCGACACCGCGGCGACGGTATCGAACAGCGCGGCATCCTCGCCGGGATGGCCGGCCGGCGCCATCCAGTTGG
>JBGSTQ010000090.1:0-7126 GCA_041736375.1 Thiobacillaceae bacterium | reverse complement strand
GACCCACCGCGGCGCGGCCGTTGACGCGGACGATGTTGCGGTCGTCCTCGGCGCCGACCTCGGCACGCCCCAGATCGCCGAGGCGCACCAGGACGCCGCCACTGTCGCGAATGATGACGCGTTCGAATTCGGCCGGAGTCTTCAGGTCGGTTACCGCCAGCACAGTGAATTCGCGCATCTGGCTTTCGATGCGGCCCGAGGGCAGTTCGGTATTCTGGCTTCTCAGCGCATTCTCGACGTCCTGCACCGTGACCCCCAGTGCCGCCATGCGGTCCGGGTCGAGCCAGATGCGCATGGCGTAGCGGCGCCCGCCGCCGACGATGACCGAGGCGACGCCGGGCAGGGTTTTCAGCTGGTCGGCCACCACCCGGTCGGCGTAGTCGGTGATTTCCAGCGGCGACTGGCGGTCGCTGGAAAAGGCCAGCCAGATGATGGCCTGGGCATCGGCCTCGATTTTCGCCACCACCGGGTCGCTCGATTCGTCCGGCAGCAGGCCGCGTACCCGTGCCACGCGGTCGCGCACGTCGTTGGCGGCGGCTTCGGGGTCGCGCGACAGGATGAATTCGACGGTGATCTGGCTGACTTCCTCGCGACTGACCGACTTGATGGTGCGGATGCCTTCGATGCCGGAGAGCGAGTCCTCCAGCGGCTTGGTGATCTGGCTTTCCATCACTTCCGCCGAGGCGCCGGGGTAGACAGTGCGCACCGACACCACCGGGGCGTCGATGTTGGGGTATTCGCGCACCGGCAGGCGGTCGAAGGCGATCAGACCGATCAGGACGATGAGCAGGCTCATCACCGTGGCGAGCACAGGACGGCGGATGGAAAGGTCGGAGAGGATCATCTTTTATTGACAGCCAGAATCGGTCCATACGCAGGACGGGAGGGTTCGGAGAAAAACCGGGTTGCCGGTTTCAGGACGTCCTCCCGTCCTCATTGCTCAATCGTTCAACGCGGCGCGGGCTTGCCCGCTTGCATCTGCTTCATGCGCTGCGCCGCCTGTTCCAGGGTGACCACCGGCACGCCGGGACGCAGTTTGATCTGGCCGTCCAGCACGATGGTTTCTCCGACCTTGAGGCCGTCGACGACTTCCACCCGTCCGGGTTCGCGCTGGCCGAGCTTAACCGGGCGCAGCTGGGCCTTGCCGTCGACCACGACGAACACGAAGTTGCCGTCCCCGCGGGGCACGATGACCTGTTCTGGAACCAGGATGGCGTGGGTCTTGCCGCCGAGGTCGGCACTGACCCGGGCAAACATGCCGGGCTTGAGGAGGTGGCGCGGGTTGGCGATGCGGGCGCGCACCCGCAAGTTGCGGCTTGCGACGTCGATCACCGGGTCGACGGCATGAACCGTGCCGGTGAAGGTCTGCCCCGGCAGGGCATCGATCGTCACCTTGACGGGCAGTCCGATGCGCACGCGCGCGAGATAAATTTCCGGTACCGGCACTTCCAGCTTCAGCTTGCTCAAGGCGTCGAGACGCACGATATCGTCGCCCTTCTTGACGTAGGCGCCGGGGCTGACCTGGCGCAGGCCGACTACGCCGGCGAAGGGCGCGCGTATGACCGTCTTGTCGAGCGCGACCTGTTCCTGGCTCATGCGCGCGCGGGCAATGTCGAGGTTGGCGCGCGCCTCGTCCAGCGCCTGCCGGGAGATGAAGTTCTGCGCGACCAGTTCCTCGCTGCGCTTGAAGCGGCTTTCGGCCAGTTTCAGGTCAGCCTCGGCGGCAGCGACGCGCGCGCGCTGCTCGGCGGCATCCAGGGTCACTACCCGCGCGCCCTTCTTGACTGGCTGGCCTTCGGAAAACTGGATCTTGTCGATGCGGCCGTCAATTTCCGGGCGCAGGATCACGCTGTCTTCGGCGATCAGTGCGCCGACTGCGGTGACTGTGTTGGTAACCGGGGTTTCAGTGACCTGCATCATGTTCACCGGGATGAAGGGCGGTCCGCCGGGACTTTGGGCCTGGGCCAACAGGGGTACGAGGAGCAGGACTAGCAGGACACGCATGGAAAATTCCAGTTGAAAGGGCAAGTAGTTAAGATGATCGCGAACCATAGCAGTTCCAGGCCGAAACAAAAACCGCGTCCCCTTGTCAGCTGATCAGATCGGACTGTAAGGAGTCCCTTCCGACACCGACCAATGCGCTGGTTCCATACAGGAGGTCTGACATGCCGCATCGCAAACCGTGGGATCTGCCCGCTTCGGAAATCACCCCGCCGGAGATCTATCGTGAACGACGCCACTTCATGCAGGGCGTGGCTGCGCTGGCGGCGGGTTCGCTAGTCGGTGCCGCGGAAGAGGCGCAGGCGGGCGCCAAGCTGGCGGGCGTCCGTGCCAGCGCCTACAAGCTGGACGATGACAAGACGCCCTACAAGGACGTCACCACCTACAATAATTTCTACGAATTCGGCACCGGCAAAGACGATCCTGCCCGGCGTGCCGGCAGCCTTGTCACCCGTCCCTGGACGGTTGCGGTCGAGGGCGAGGTCAGGCATGCCCGGACCTATGACATCGATTCCTTGCTGAAGCTGGCCCCCTTGGAGGAGCGCGTCTACCGCATGCGCTGCGTCGAGGGCTGGTCGATGGTCATCCCCTGGGTGGGATTTCCGCTGGCCGAGCTCATCCGCCGCGCCGAGCCGACCGGCAACGCGAAATACGTCGAGTTCGTCACCCTGCACGATCCCAGGCAGATGCCCGGGCAGCGCTCGCGCGTGCTCGACTGGCCCTACGTCGAGGGGCTGCGGATGGACGAGGCCATGCATCCTTTGACGCTGCTGGCAGTCGGACTCTATGGCGAACTGCTACCCAAGCAGAACGGTGCGCCGGTCCGCGTGGTCGTGCCCTGGAAGTATGGCTTCAAGAGCGCCAAGTCCATCGTCAAAATCCGCTTTGTCGAAAAACAGCCGAACACTGCCTGGATGCGAGCGGCGCCGAGCGAGTACGGGTTCTATTCCAACGTCAATCCGAACGTCGACCATCCGCGCTGGAGCCAGGCAAAGGAGCGCCGCATCGGCGAATTCAGGAAGCGCGATACCCTGATGTTCAACGGTTACGGCGACCAGGTTGCGCGCCTGTATTCGGGGATGGACCTGAAGCGCTACTTCTGATCGCGCGGCCGTCATGCGCGCCATCAAGCCCCTGCTGTTCCTGGCCTGCCTGATCCCGCTCGTCCGTCTGCTCTGGCTGGCTGTCATGGGGGGGCTCGGTGCCAACCCGATCGAATTCATCACCCGCTCCACCGGCACCTGGACCCTGGTCGGATTGCTGGTCACGCTTGGGGTAACGCCGTTGCGGCGGCTGACCGGATGGAATGGGCTGATCCGCTTTCGGCGCATGCTCGGGCTGTTTGCCTTCTTCTACGCCTGTCTGCACTTCACCACTTATATATGGCTGGATCAGTTCTTCGACCCGGCAAGCATCGTCAAGGACATCGCCAAGCGCCCGTTCATCACCGTTGGCTTTTCTGCGTTCGTCCTGCTGCTGCCGCTGGCAGCCACCTCGAGCCAGTACATGATGCGGCGGCTCGGCCGCAACTGGCAAAGGCTGCACCGCCTGGTCTACCTCATCGCACTCCTCGGCGTGCTCCACTATCTGTGGCTGGTCAAAAAGGACATCACCCAGCCGCTGGTTTATGGCGCCGTATTGCTGGTGCTGCTGGCCCTGCGATTGCCGTGGGGGGTGGCGATGCTGGGGACGATCAGCGGCAGGATCAGGCAGGCTCGCTGACAGCAGGGGGGCGACCTTCATCCCGGGAGCGGAGATTTTCCGGGTGCAATAAACGGGGAGCGGATGGACCGGAATAAAAAACGGGAGCTTGCGCTCCCGTTTCAGATTGGGCAGTGCCCGATCTGTTAGAGCCCGAAAGGCTTGATGACCGGTGCCGCCGGTGCGGGGGAAGGCGCTGCCGCGGGTGCCGGGGCAGGCTTTACCGGTGCTGCCTTTTTGGCGGCAGGCTTTTTGGCCGGTGCGGCCTTCTTGGCTACAGGCTTGGCTGCCGGCTTTTTGGCCGGTGCTGCTTTTTTGGCTGCCGGCTTGGCGGCGGGCTTCCTGGCCGGTGCTGCCTTTTTGGCTACGGGCTTTTTGGCCGGTGCTGCCTTTTTAGCCACGGGCTTTTTGGCCGGTGCTGCCTTTTTGGCTACGGGCTTTTTGGCCGGTGCTGCCTTTTTGGCCACGGGCTTTTTGGCCGGTGCTGCCTTTTTAGCTACGGGCCTTTTGGCCGGTACTGCCTTTTTAGCCACGGGCTTTTTGGCCGGTGCTGCCTTTTTAGCTACGGGCTTTTTGGCCGGTGCTGCCTTTTTAGCTACGGGCTTTTTGGCCGGTGCTGCCTTTTTAGCTGCCGGCTTGGCGGCGGGCTTTTTGGCAGGTGCGGCTTTCTTGGCTACGGGCTTTTTAGCCGGTGCTGCCTTTTTGGCTGCCGGCTTGGCGGCGGGCTTTTTGGCAGGTGCGGCTTTCTTGGCTGCCGGTTTGGCGGCGGGTTTTTTCACTGTTGCCATCGATCACTCCTTAGAAGTTGAACACAATTCACTACCATCACTACTTAATGAAGCAACGTGCAGTTTGAATTTGCACTTCCAAAGCGTGGTACCGGCAGGCTGACCCACCTGCCCAAATCCCGCTCCACACGGGCAATACCGAGGCTCCGCTTGGTGAGCCTCATTCTAGTTACTTTTTTTCGGGGTTCAATAAATAGTCAATGCATTCCGGAAATAAATTCCGAAAAATTGTGGCAGTCAAGCAAAACGTATCGATCCGATACAAAAAACAGCTCAGGAGCACATCGGCCAGGAGGAGCTAGATCAAGTCGGCAAGCCGCTCTCCGGCCATCAGATCATCGATCGTCTCGCGCTTGCGGATGAGGTGGATTTCATTCTTGTCGATCATCACTTCTGCCGCGCGCGGCCGTGAATTGTAGTTCGACGCCATGCTCATGCCGTAGGCGCCGGCCGAAAGGATGGCGAGAAAGTCGCCTTCCTCGATCGACAGATCTCTCGCAAAGCCAATGAAATCGCCGGTTTCGCAGATCGGGCCGACGACATCATAGTGCCGGGGAGGCGAACTGCGCGCGAAGACGGGCGTGATTTCGTGGTAAGCCTCATACAGTGCGGGACGCATCAGATCGTTCATTGCCGCATCGACGATGGCGAAATTCTTCTCCTCGCCCGGCTTCAGGTATTCAACCTGGGTGAGCAGCAGGCCGGCATTGCCGACCAGCGAGCGGCCCGGTTCGAGCAGCAGTTTTTCGCTGCGTCCGGCAAGACGCTCGGTCAGGTCGTTCCCGTAAGCGGCGAGGTCAGGCGAGGGTTCGTCGCGGTAGCGTATGCCTACGCCGCCGCCGAGATCGATGTGTCCGAGGACAATGCCCTCCACGGCGAGCGCGTCAACCAGCGCCAGCACGCGGTCCGCCGCATCGACGAGCGGCGACAGGTCGATCAGTTGGGAACCGATATGGCAATCGATGCCGGTGATTTTCAGGTTGGGCAGACCGGCTGCCAGACGATAAAGAGCCGGGGCATCGGCAATCGGCACACCGAACTTGTTTTCCTTGAGGCCGGTGGAAATGTAGGGATGGGTCTTGGGGTCGACGTCGGGATTGACCCGGAACGACACCGGAGCGAGCTTGCCCATCTCGCCCGCCACCCGGTTCAGCCGATTCAGCTCGCTGACCGACTCGACGTTGAAGCAAAGGATTCCGGCCCGGAGTGCGACGCGCATTTCCTCGGCGGTTTTGCCGACCCCGGAAAAGACCACCTTTCCCGGGTCGCCGCCAGCAGCCATTACCCGCGCCAGTTCACCTCCCGAAACGATGTCGAAACCGGCACCCAAGCGGGCGAACAGGTTTAGGATGGCGAGGCTGGAGTTGGCCTTGACGGCATAGCAGACCTGGTGCGGTACGCCGCCAAAGGCCCGGGCATACGCCTGGTACGCTTCTTCAAGCGCCTGCCGGGAATAGACATAAAGCGGGGTGCCGAAGCGTTCGGCAAGCGTGTCCAGCGCCACGCCCTCGACATGGAGGCGGCCGTCGATTCGGTGCAGGGTATTCAATTGGGAGTCCGTTGCGGGGCGGAGGGTTTTTCGGGAAGATACAGGTCACCCTTGGAGCCGCAGGCCGTCAGACCGAGACTGCACAGCAACAGGGACACTATATATATCGTGCGCATTTTCATGCGCGAAATCTTAGCACGGGACATCATGACGAAAATTGATTCTAGCGAGGCTGAGTTCAACCAGGCCGTCGCTGCGACGCTGGCCCGCATCGAGCAGGCGCTGGAGGACGCCGACCTGGATTTCGAGACGCCGGCTGACGGCATCATCGAGATCGAGTTCGACGACGGCAGCAAGATCATCATCAATCGCCACGGCGTCGCGCGCGAAATCTGGGTCGCCGCGCGTTCGGGCGGCTTCCACTTCAAGCCGCAGGATGACGGCTGGGTCGACACCCGGGACGGCACCCCGCTCACTACCAAGCTGGCTGCGCTGGTCGCCGCACAGGGCGGCGGTTCGATCCGCTTCTAGGCAAACTTGAAAAGCCAGGCGCTCACCCTGTTTGATCTGGTCGAGCGGCTGTCGCTGCTGACCCGGGCCGACCTGCGGCAGGCGGGTGCGGCGCAGGGGTTGCAGCCGGTGCACCTGCAGGTTCTTTTCTATCTCAACCAGGCCAACCGCTTCAGCAACACGCCGCAGGCGCTGACTGAATACCTCGGCCTGACCAAGGGCACAGTGTCACAAACCGTGATGGTGCTGGCGCGTCGACGACTGATCTCGCGTTACGCCGACCCGCGCGATGGCAGGGTGGTGCGGCTGATCCTGGCCGAAGGGGGCACCAACCTTTTGAAGACCCTGAGCGCCGGCAGTGCCTGGCGCGACATCGTGCAGAACGCCAGCCCGGCACGGGTGACGTCTGCGATGGTGGTGTTGCGGCAGGTGCTGGCGCAGGTGCAGGTGCAGAGCGGAAAGCGGAGCTTCGGCGTATGCGCCACCTGCCGACACAATCAGCGGCTGGGGCCGCGCAGCTATTTTTGCGGGCTGATGCAGGAAAAGCTCTCCAGCCCCGAAGTGCGGCGAATCTGCCGCGAGCATGCCCCGCCGGTGCGGGTTGAACCGGCGACCTAGATGCGCTGACGCGCGCGTG
>JBGSTQ010000025.1:0-3141 GCA_041736375.1 Thiobacillaceae bacterium | reverse complement strand
GACGCGCTGGAACAGACGGCAGCCGGACTCGATGCCCGGACCTATGTCGCCGACGTCCGCGATGCCGCGGCAATGCAGGGTGCCGCGCGATCATTCATCGAGGAGCTGGGGGCGCCCGACATCGTGATTGCCGCCGCCGGCATCAGCGTCGGCACCCTGACCGACGAAGCGGAGGATCTCGCCGTCTTTCGCGCCGTCATGGATGCCAATGTCCTCGGGCTGGTGCATACCTTTCATCCCTTCATTGCCCCGATGCAGGCGCGCGGCGGCGTGCTGTGCGGCATCTCAAGTGTCGCCGGGACGCGCGGCCTGCCCGGCGGCGGCGCCTATTCCGCCTCCAAGGCCGCCGCCACGAACTATCTGGAAGCGCTGCGCCTTGAACTGAAAGCGCGCAACATCGCGGTCGTCACCGTGGCGCCCGGCTACATCGACACACCGATGACGCGGGTCAACCCCTATCCGATGCCGTTCAAAATGCCGCCGCAGGTCGCGGCCGCCAAGGTCGCGACCTGCATCGCCCGACGCCGCCGCCATAGCGTCATTCCCTGGCAGATGGCCGTGGCCGCGAGTCTGATGAAATGGCTGCCGGTTTCGGTCTATGATGCGGTATTCGAGAAAGCGCCACGCAAGCCTCGCCACTTGCCGACATGACGCGAGGCGCGCCGCTTCGATAATAAAAGCAGCATAACAACCGTCTGTGGAGAGACCATGCCCGCACCCCTGAACATCATTCTGATCGACGATCATCCCCTGCTGCGCCTTGGCGTGGCGGGCTACATCAATCAGGCGGAAGGCCTGACCATGACCGCGCAACTGGCCAATGCCGCCGAACTGCGCGACTGGCTGTCAGCTGGCAACAAGGCGGACGTTGCCCTGCTCGACCGTTCCCTGCCCGATGCCGATGGCCTCGATCTGGTCTCCGAGGTGCGCGATGCCGGCATCAAGGTCATCATGCTCACCATCGCCGACAGTGACGAGGAAATTTCCGAAGCCATCGCTTCGGGCGTCGACGGTTATGTCGTCAAGTCCAGCGACCCCGAGCAGGTCATCGCCGCGATCCGCAGCGTCTGCGACGGCCAGAGCAGTTTCCCGCTCAACGTCATGCAGAAGATGGCGCGCGGCGAACTGAACAGCAATGCGCTGGCGGCACTGACCGCACGCGAAATGGAAATCGTCGAACACGTCAAGGAAGGACTTTCCAACAAGGTCATCGCCTACAAGTTGAGCCTGTCGGAAAATACCGTGCGCAACCACCTGCGCAACATCATGGAAAAACTCGGCCTGCGCAACCGCGTGCAGGTCGCCACGCTGGCGCTGAAGGAAGATCGCAAGCGCCATTGAACCAGCGGTTCAGTCACGCCCCTGGCCTGTGCGAAGTGGGCAAGCCGCGGACCAATCCACGTATTCGACGCTTACGTCCCGCGCCTGATTCCCTGGCTTGTGGCTGCGGCCGGGCTTCGCCCTAGACTCTCGCCGTAGTTAGCCTGCGCCTCAAGCCGCAGACAGATCGAACACGACCGCATCATTCAACGGTGACACTCTTTGCCAGGTTGCGCGGC
Source organism: Thiobacillaceae bacterium (assembly GCA_041736375.1). Classification (GTDB taxonomy): domain Bacteria; phylum Pseudomonadota; class Gammaproteobacteria; order Burkholderiales; family Thiobacillaceae; genus Thiobacillus. The sequence goes on along the minus strand of JBGSTQ010000025.1, from coordinate 1,582 downwards.
TTGTCGACGTCCGTGCCCTTCTGCAGGGCCGCGTGGTAGGACAGCATCTGCAGGGTGACGGTATGGAGGATCGGCGACAGTGCACCGTTGTGCCCGCCGGGCAGCTTGATGACGTGGACGAATTCAGATTCGTCGATGTGGGTGTCGCCGTCGGCGAAGACATAAAGTTCGCCCCCGCGCGCGCGCACCTCCTGCATGTTCGACTTGAGTTTTTCGATCAGTTGGTCGTTGGGCGCGATGGTGATCACCGGCATGTCCTTGTCGACCAGCGCCAGCGGGCCGTGCTTGAGCTCACCCGCCGGGTAGGCCTCGGCGTGGATGTAGGAAATTTCCTTCAGCTTCAGCGCGCCTTCGAGCGCGATCGGGTAATGCACGCCGCGCCCGAGGAACAACGCGTGATGCTTGTTGGCGAAGCGCTGCGACCAGGCTTCGACCTGCGGCTCCAGCTCCAGAACCTGTTGCAGCTTCCCTGGCAGGCCGCGCAGGGCGGCCAGATGGGCGGTCTCCTGCAAGGAATTCAGATGGCCGCGCAGCTTGGCCAGCACCAGGGTGAGGAGGAACAGTCCGGCCAGCTGGGTGGTGAAGGCCTTGGTCGAGGCGACCCCGATTTCGGGGCCGGCCCGGGTCAGGAATTTCAGCCGTGACACGCGGGTGAGTGCCGACTCCGGCACGTTGCAGATGGTCAGGGTCTTGTCCTGGCCGAGTTCCCTCGCGTGGTTCAGCGCCGCCAGCGTGTCGGCGGTCTCGCCGGACTGCGAAATGGTGACGATGAGCGCATCGGGGTTGGGTACCGACGTGCGATAACGGTACTCGCTGGCAATCTCTGCGGTGGCGGGAATGCCCGCGATCTCCTCCAGCCAGTAAGTGGCCACTTTCGCTGCATGGTAGCTGGTGCCGCAGGCGAGGAAAGTGACCGCATTTACTTTCGCAAGCACCTCGGCGGCATCGAAGCCGAACCACTCCGGCTGGACATGGTCCTGCGCCGCCGCCACCTGCAGGGTATCGGCGAGCGCGCGCGGCTGCTCATGGATTTCCTTCTGCATGAAATGGCGGTAATGGCCGAGTTCCGCCATGTCGGCAGACAGCTCGGAAACGTGCACACCGCGATCGACTTTGTTTCCGGCTGCATCGACCACCTTTACCGACAGCAGGCCGATATCGGCGACGTCACCCTCTTCCAGATAGATCACCCGCTGGGTGACCGGCAACAGCGCCGACACGTCGGAAGCGATGAAATTTTCCTCGATGCCGAGGCCGACCAGAAGCGGGCTGCCCTTGCGCGCGCAGACCAGGCGATGGGGTGAACCCTCACTCACCACCCCGATGGCATAGGCTCCTTCAAGTTCGGATACCGCCGCGCGGGTCGCGGAGAACAGGTCTTTCGACTGGCGGAAATAGTGTTCCACGAGGTGGGCGATCACCTCGGTGTCGGTTTCCGAGGTAAAGACGAAGCCTTCGGCTTTCAGGCGGGTACGCAGGGCTTCGTGGTTCTCGATGATGCCGTTGTGCACCACCGCAAGGCCCGCGCTGACGTGCGGGTGGGCGTTGGCTTCGGTGGGCGCGCCGTGGGTCGCCCACCGGG
>JBGSTQ010000022.1:0-11155 GCA_041736375.1 Thiobacillaceae bacterium | reverse complement strand
TGCCGGCAACCGCCGCCGCGCAGGCTCCGGTGCCGCAGGCCAGGGTCTCACCGGCGCCGCGCTCGTAGACACGCAGGCGGATGTCGTGCGGGGTGAGCACCTGCATGAAACCGGCGTTGACGCGTTGCGGGAACCGCGAATGCGATTCGATTGCGGCACCGAGAATGTCCACCGGCGCGCTGTCGAGATCGTTGACGCGCAGCACCGCGTGCGGATTGCCCATCGACAGTGCGGCAATGTGGATGACGTGCTCACCGACCTTGAGCGGGTAGGTCAGGGCCTCCGCCTCGGCGACAAACGGAATGTCCGTGGGCGCAAAACGGGGCGCCCCCATGTCGACGGTCACCAGGCCGTCGTCGAGCAGCCGCGGCTCGATCACGCCGGATGCGGTTTCCACGCGGATGCTGGATTTTTCCGTCAGTCCGTTGTCGTGCACGAAGCGCACGAAGCAGCGGGCGCCATTGCCGCACTGCTCGACCTCGCCGCCATCGGCGTTGAAGATGCGGTAGCGGAAATCGACATCGTCGCGGGTGGGTTTTTCGACCAGCAGAATTTGGTCGCAGCCGACGCCGAAGTGGCGGTCGGCGATGCGGCGGCACTGTTCGGGGGTGAGCGCGACGGCCTGGCTGATGCCGTCAAGCACGACGAAATCGTTGCCGAGGCCGTGCATTTTGGTGAAGCGCAATTTCATGCGGTGAAAAGTCTCACATAATCCTTGTAAATGCAGCGGTCCATCACCACCGTCATTCCGGCATCCCGGGCACGCTGCGCGGCAGCGTCGGCGACGATGCCTTCCTGGATCCACAGTGCCGGGGAGTGTAACGCTAGGCACCGGTCAACGATAGCGGGGATGTGCTCGGCGGCGCGAAAGACATCGACCAGGTCGACGGCGAAGGGGATGTCGGCAAGGGTGGCGTAAGCCTTCTCCCCCAGCACCTCGACGATGGCGGGCCTCACCGGGATGATGCGGAAACCGAAACCCTGCATCGCGCGTGCCACGCGATGGCTGGGGCGGTCGGGTTGTGGCGAGAGGCCGACCACGGCAATGGTTTTCACGCGCTGCAGCAGCGTGCGGATCGCTGCATCGTCGGGATTGCTGAAGCTCATGGTGCGATCTCCATCACGTAATCATCCATCACGAAGCCGTTGCCGATGTCGAACACCCGCGCCTCGACGATCTCGAATCCGTACTTGCGGTAGGCGTCGACCGCCCGGCTGTTGCGGCGGTTGACCTGCAGCCAGAGCCGGGGCGCCTGTTGTTGCCGGGCAAATTCGCGAATGGCCTGGAACAGGGCGTGACCGATGCCGGCACGCTGGTGCGCCGGGTCGACATAGAGCTTGTCGAGCTTGCAGGCGCCATCGTCCATGTGGGCATGGGCGAAACCTGCGATCGTGTCGTCCAACATGGCCAGCCGCCAGGTGTGGTGTGGTTTGTCCAACTGGTCATGAATTACCTGCGAGGCGTAGCGGGTGGCTAGCATGGTATCGATCTGCTGCGGGGAGATGATGTCAGCATAGGTTGCCTGCCAGACGCGTCGCGCCAGCTGACATACCGCTTCAATCTGCCGCGCGGACAGGGGGGTGATCTCGGCGCGGCTCGATGCGGGGGCGCCCCTCATGTTCACCTGCGGATCAGCCTGAGAAAGAAAATCACGCGGGATTGACGCTGGCCGGGTGGGCGTTGCACAATGGCGCCGCCGCCGGGTTAATCTTGACAACTTGCGGGCGGGATACAAATACAGCTAAAGCGTCTCCGCTCTGTTTGTCCCCCGAGCCGGTTACGCAGTCGGTAATCGGGACAGCAGGAGCAGTCATGCAAAAAGAGTTCATTTTCACTTCGGAATCGGTTTCTGAAGGCCACCCCGACAAGATGGCCGACCAGATTTCGGATGCGGTTCTTGACGCGATTCTAACCCAGGACAAGCACTCGCGCGTGGCGTGCGAGACCCTGCTGACCACCGGTCTCGTCGTCATCGCCGGCGAAATCACCACCAACGCCGTGGTCGACTTCAGCCAGGTGGCGCGCCAGGCCATCCGCCGCATCGGCTACGATTCTTCCGATACCGGATTCGACTACCATACCTGTGCGGTGATGACCGCCGTCGGCAAGCAGTCGCCCGACATCGCCCAAGGCGTGAACGAGGGCGAGGGCCTGTTCCTCGATCAGGGTGCGGGCGACCAGGGCCTGATGTTCGGCTATGCCTGCAACGAAACCCCGGTGCTGATGCCGATGCCGATCTACCTGGCGCATCGCCTTACCCAGCGGCAGTCGGAGTTGCGCAAGGATGGCCGCCTGCCGTGGCTTCGTCCGGACGCCAAATCCCAGGTGTCGATCCGTTACGTCGACGGCAAGCCCCACTCGATCGATACCGTCGTGCTGTCCACCCAGCATCACCCCGAAGTGTCGCACGGGGTGCTGAGCGAGGCGGTGATCGAGGAGATCATCAAGCCGGTGCTACCGAAGAACATGCTCACCGCCGAGACCCGCTACCTGGTCAATCCCACCGGGCGCTTCGTCGTTGGCGGACCGATGGGCGACGCCGGCCTGACCGGCCGCAAGATCATCGTCGACACCTACGGCGGTGCGGCACCGCATGGCGGCGGCGCCTTCTCCGGCAAGGATCCTTCCAAGGTCGACCGTTCGGCTGCCTATGCCGCGCGCTACGTGGCGAAGAACATCGTCGCTGCGGGTCTGGCGGAGCGTTGCCTGATCCAGGTTTCCTACGCGATCGGTGTCGCCAGGCCGACTTCACTGATGGTCGAAACCTATGGCACCAGCAAGATCCCCGAAGACAGGATCGTCGAACTGATTTCGGCGCATTTCGACCTGCGCCCCAAGGGCATCATCCAGATGCTCGACCTGCTGCGGCCGATCTATACGCGCACCGCGAGCTACGGACACTTCGGCCGCGAAGAGCCCGACTTTACCTGGGAAGTCACCGACAAAGCCGCCGAACTGAAAGCCGCGGCGGGGCTGTAATACCTCGCTGCCGTCCATGCTCGGGCTTGTGGCGTCGATCGTCGGCGTCGAGGCATGGATGCGCGGCGCCTTGCTGCACCCTGCCGGCATCGTCCGGGGCCCTGCCGAGACCGGTCATTGCGCTCACCCTGGGGACAAGGGCGGGTCAGCTTATTGCAGCGACGGCACTAGGTTATAATCATTTTTCCGAGGAGCGCTGCGAGGCGGTTAGACCCGTCCCCAGGCTCGGAAAGGCAACAACCGCGCTCGCCTTATTTTCTCAACCCTGCCGGGTTTGGGACGTTGGGTGAGCGACACCGTCGCCAGATTCCCCGCCCTCCCGGCCACATGCAACGGAGCTTTACATGAACGCTGTGGCTGACCAGAACTTTACCGATTTCGTCGTTGCCGACCTGTCGCTTGCCGACTGGGGCCGCAAGGAAATCAAAATTGCCGAAACCGAGATGCCGGGCCTGATGGCCATCCGCGAGGAATTCGCGGCCGCGCAGCCGCTCAAGGGCGCGCGCATCACCGGCTCGCTGCACATGACCATCCAGACCGCGGTGCTGATCGAGACGCTGACCGCGCTGGGTGCGCAGGTGCGCTGGGCCTCGTGCAACATCTTTTCGACGCAGGACCATGCTGCCGCCGCGATTGCCGCCGACGGCATCCCGGTGTTCGCGGTCAAGGGCGAGTCGCTGGAGGATTACTGGGATTACACCCATCGCATTTTCGAGTGGTCGGACGGCGGCTACTCGAACATGATCCTCGATGACGGCGGCGACGCCACCCTGCTGCTGCATCTGGGTGCGCGTGCAGAAAAGGATATTTCCGTGGTGGCCAACCCCACCAGCGAGGAAGAGCGCGTTCTGTATGCCGCGATCAAGGCCCGTGTGGCGGCCCAGCCGGGTTGGTATTCCAGCCGTCTGGCCGCCGTCAAGGGTGTCACCGAGGAAACCACCACCGGCGTGCATCGCCTGTACCAGATGCACGCGCGCGGCGAACTCAAGTTCCCGGCCATCAACGTCAATGATTCGGTCACCAAGTCCAAGTTCGACAACCTGTATGGCTGCCGCGAATCGCTGGTCGATGGCATCAAGCGCGCGACCGACGTGATGATTGCCGGCAAGGTCGCCGTGGTCGCCGGATACTGTGACGTGGGCAAAGGGTCGGCGCAGGCGCTGCGCGCCCTGTCGGCCCAGGTGTGGGTCACCGAGATCGACCCGATCTGCGCGCTGCAGGCGGCGATGGAAGGCTACCGGGTGGTGACCATGGAATATGCTGCCGACAAGGCCGACATCTTCGTTACGGCCACCGGCAACTACCACGTCATTACCCACGACCACATGGCCAAAATGAAAGACCAGGCCATCGTCTGCAACATCGGCCACTTCGATAACGAGATCGACGTCGCCAGCGTCGAAAAATACCAGTGGGAAGAGATCAAGCCGCAGGTCGACCACATCATTTTCCCCGATGGAAAACGCATCATCCTGTTGGCCAAGGGTCGCCTGGTGAACCTCGGCTGCGGCACAGGCCATCCGTCTTATGTGATGAGCTCCAGCTTCGCCAACCAGACCATCGCCCAGATCGAACTGTGGCAGGAGCGCGATTCCGGCAAATACCCGGTCGGCGTCTACACACTGCCCAAGCATCTCGACGAGAAAGTCGCGCGCCTGCAGCTGAAGAAGCTCAACGCGCAACTATCCGAGCTGACCGACCAGCAGGCCGCCTACATCGGGGTGCCCAAGACTGGGCCCTACAAGGCCGAGCTGTATCGCTACTGATCGACCTCACCCGAAAGGAGCGCGCCATGCGTTTGCTGCTGCTGTGGATTCTGAATGCCGTCGCCCTGCTGGCGGTCACGTATTTGCTGCCCACTATTCAGGTGTCGGGCTTCGGCACAGCGCTGGTCGCCGCGCTGGTGCTCGGCTTCATCAACACCCTGGTGAGGCCGGTGCTGGCGCTCCTGACCCTGCCGATCACGGTGCTCACACTGGGGATTTTTTACCTGGTGCTGAACGGCCTCCTGTTCTGGCTCGCCAGTGCGCTGTTGCCCGGATTCCACGTCGAGGGCCTTGTCTCGGCAATGGTCGGCGCGATCCTGTACGGCGTGATTGCCTGGGCGCTGTCCGCGCTCATCCCCGATAAAAAAGGTTGAAGCATGACCGAACGTACATTCAGTTTTGAATTCTTTCCGCCCAAGACGGCGGAGGGCGCCGAAAAACTGCGTGCCACGCGCAAGCAACTGGCGCAGCTCAATCCCAAGTTCTTCTCCGTCACCTTCGGCGCCGGCGGCTCCACCCGCGACCGCACCCTGGAAACCGTGCGCGAGATCCAGGCAGACGGCAGCGAGGCCGCGCCGCACCTGTCGTGCATCGGTTCGACCGAAGAGAGCATCCGCGACATCCTCAACGAATACAAAAGCCAGGGCATCCGCCACCTGGTCGCGCTGCGCGGCGACCTGCCGTCGGGCAGCATGGATGCCGGCGCATTCAACTACGCCAATGAACTGGTGGATTTCATCCGCCGTGAAACCGGCGATTGGTTCGAGATCGAAGTGGCCGCCTATCCTGAAGTTCACCCGCAGGCGCGCTCCTACACGGAAGATCTGGCCAACTTCAAGCGCAAGGTCGACGCCGGCGCGAATGCAGCGATCACGCAATACTTTTTCAACGCCGACGCCTATTTCAACTTCGTCGAAGACGCGCGCGCGCTGGGCGTCGGCATCCCCGTCGTTCCCGGCATCATGCCCATCGGCAACTACGTGCAGCTGGCGCGGTTTTCGGATGCCTGCGGCGCGGAAATCCCGCGCTGGCTGCGGAAAAAGCTGGAGACCTACGGAGAGGATATGACGTCGTTGCGCGCCTTCGGCCTGGATGTGGTGACGGATCTATGCGACCGCCTGCTTGCCGGCGGCGCACCCGGCCTGCACTTCTACACCATGAATCAGGCGGGGCCCAGCACCACCATCTGGCAGCGACTGGGCTTGTCTTAGCCGCATTTGCCCTGGAGAAGGTCGTTGCCTTCCATCGGGACCGGGACGTAAAAAAGGCGCCAGCATGGCGCCTTTTTTTGCGTCGCGTGCTTCGTTCAGGGCAAACAGGCCTTCAACGCCTTCAGGCAGGTGTCGATGTTTTCCTGCTTGGCCGAGTAGCCCATCAGGCCGATGCGCCAGATCTTGCCGGCCATGTCGCCGAGGCCGGCGCCGATTTCCAGATTGAATTCGTTGAGCAGGCGGATGCGGATCGCAGCCTCGTCGACGCCTTCTGGTACGTAGATCGAGTTGAGCTGCGGCAGGCGGGCCGATTCCTCGACCACGTAGCGCAGGCCCATGCCTTCGAGCCCAGCCTTGAGCTTTTCGTGCATCGCGCGGTGGCGCGCCCAGGCGTTTCCCAGACCTTCTTCTTCCAGAATTACCAGTGCTTCGTGCAGGCCGTACATCGGGTTGATCGGCGCGGTGTGGTGGTAGGTGCGCTTGCCGGCGGACTGCCAGTAGCCGAGCACCAGGTTGAGATCGAGAAACCAGCTCTGCACAACGGTCGTGCGCGCCTTGATGCGTGCAATCGCCCGCTCGGAGAACGACACCGGCGACAAGCCGGGCGTGCACGACAGACATTTTTGGCTGCCGGAATACGCGGCATCGATGCCCCATTTGTCCAGATACACCGGGGTGCCGCCGAGGCTGGTGACGCAGTCCATGATGGTGAGGGCACCGGCTTGCTGAGCGATTTTGGCGAGCGTTTCCGCATCCGACTGCGCGCCGGTCGAGGTTTCGGCATGCACGAAGGCAAGTATTTTCGCGTCGGGATTCGCCCTGAAGGCGTCACGCACCTTCTGTGGATCGACCGGCTTGCCCCAGGCATCGTCTACGATCACCGGCACGCCGCCGGTGCGTTTGACGTTTTCCAGCATGCGCCCGCCGAACACGCCGTTGCGGCAGACGATGACCTTGTCGCCCGGCTCCACCAGGTTGACGAAACACATTTCCATCCCTGCCGACCCGGGCGCCGAGACCGGGAAGGTCAGCGCGTTCTGGGTCTGGAACGCCATGCGCAGCATGGACTTGATCTGCTCCATCAGGTCGACGAAAGCCGGATCGAGGTGGCCGATGGTCGGGCGCGCCATGGCGTCGAGCACGCGCTGCGGCACGTCGGAAGGGCCGGGGCCCATGAGGATACGTCTGGGGGGGATGAAGGAAGCCGTCATGAGCTGGGTCTCGGTAAGGAAAACATCAATCAAAACAAAGGTTTGATTTTACGGGCAAATGGCCGGTCTGGAAAATGCCGGCTGGCTTCCCTTCTCGTGCCTGAGGTCGGTTGCGATCACGCACCGCGCGTCTATGGTTAGGTTTTGGCGAGGACAAGGAGGTGAGAAATGAACCGATTTTCACTTTCGCTAGTGGGCGGACTGGGAATGCTGGGCCTCACGGTGGGGGGATTGCCGCAGGCCGCGGCGGACTCCACCGGCATGGCGTTGACCGAGGCGGACAAACTGGCGGTCTTCAAGGCGGCCGGGGCGGTACAGAGCAAGGGCAGGTGGCTCATGTGTGCGGACGAACCCAACCCCAGCGGCGCGTCGATCGAGACCGTGAGCGACCTGAATGGTGACGGCCGCCCCGAAGCCGTGGTGACCGAAGGCGGCACGTTCTGTTACGGCCATGCGGGAACGGGATTCCAGTTGCTGAGCAAACAGGCCGATGGCAGTTGGCGCGTGATGACAGGTGGCAGCGGGATACCGCAGTTTCTCAAAACACGCGGCGCCGGCCGCTGGCCGGATGTCTCGATCGGCGGACCGGGCTTCTGCTTTCCGGTGGAGCGCTGGAATGGCAAGGCGTACGAGCTGAACCGCTTTGAATACGAGGGCAAGCGCTGCAAGCCGCAACGTTGATCAGCCCGCCCGGGTAATCATCCCGGTGGCTCACCCATCAGCGGCCGCATCGCTGTCAGCAGGCTGTTGAAGATGCGTGGATGCAGCTTCTCCTGTTCGGCCAGCATCTGCTTCATCGCATAGCGCTGCTGGGGCTTGGCGAAGCATGCCGGGCAGTTCTCGAAAATCACCGGCAGTCCGGCCTCCCGCGCGAATGCGCGGGTCTGGCGTTCGCGCACGTAGGCAAACGGCCGGATGATGCGCAGGTCGCCGGCATCGTTGAGGTAATGCGGCGACATGGTTCTTAGCTTGCCGCCGAACAGCATCGACATCATCAGCGTCTCGGCCAGGTCGTCCAGATGCTGCGCCAGCGCGACGACGTTGCAGCCCTGCTCGCGCGCGACGCGGTAGAGAATGCCGCGGCGCATGCGCGAGCAGTACGCGCAGTAGGAATCGCTGTCTTTCGTCAGAGTCTTCTGCGCCTCGGCGACGATCGGCTGCGATTCGAGAAAATAGGGAACGCCGCGTTCGGCCAGATAGGGTTTCAGCGGCGAGGGATCGAACTGGTCGGACTGCGGGTCGACCGTGCAGGCCAGGAGTTCGAACTTCACCGGCGCTTTTTGCTGCAGATGGTGCAGCGTGTGCAGCAGCGAAAGCGAATCCTTGCCGCCCGACAGTCCCAGCAGAATGCGGTCGCCGTTGCGGATCATGCGATAGTCGCCGATGGCGCGCCCGGTGGCGATGAGCACCGGACGCGAGGGCTTGGCCCAACTCATCTGCGGGGCGGGAGGGTGTTCGGGAACGTTCACCTCACAGCAACAGCACGGTGGCGAGCCCGAGGAAGATGAAGAAGCCCATGCTGTCGGTGGTGAAGGTCAGCAGCACCGACGAGCCGACGGCTGGGTCACGCTTCATGCGTTCCAGGGTCATCGGAATGAAAATGCCGGCCAGCGCCGCGACAATCAGGTTGAGCAGCATGGCCAGCGCCATCACCCCGCCCAGCGCCGGGTTGTCGTACAGCAGCCAGGCGAAGACGCCGACCACGGACCCCCACATCAGACCGTTGAACAGGGCGACGCCGAGTTCTTTCACGATCAGGCGGCGGGCGTTGGCCTGGGTGATCTGGCCGAGCGCCAGACCGCGCACGATGAGCGCGATGGTCTGGTTGCCGGTGTTGCCGCCGATGCCGGCGATGATGGGCATCAGCGCGGCCAGCGCGGCGAGCTTTTCGATCGAGCCTTCGAAAGCGCCGATCACGCGCGAAGCAATGAAGGCCGTGGCGAGATTGATCGACAGCCACATCCAGCGGTTCTTCGCCGAACGCCAGACTGTCGAGAACAGGTCTTCCTCTTCCTTCAGGCCGGCCATCGACAGCATGTCGGCGTCGGCCGACTCGCGGATGTAGTCGACCACGGCGTCGACGGTCAGTCGTCCGATCAGCGTGTTGTGCTGGTCGACCACCGGCGCCATCACCAGGTCGTAGCGTTCGAAGGCCTGGGCCGCATCGGTCGCCTCGTCATCCGGGTGGAACTTGACGAAATCGTCGACCATCACCGCTGCCACCGACGCTTCCGGGTCGGCGGTCAGCAGCCGCTTCAGCGGCAGCACGCCGATGAGGGTCTCGTCGCGGTCGACCACGAACAGCTTGTCGAGCTGGTCCGGCAGCTCGCCCAAGCGGCGCAGGTAGCGCAAGGCGACTTCGAGCGTGACATCGGCGCGGATGGTGACCATCTCGAAATCCATCAGCGCGCCGACAGTATCCTCGGGATAGGCCAGCGCCGACTGCAGGTGCGCGCGCTTCTGCACGTCCAGGCTGGTGAGCAGCTCCTGGATCACGTCCTGCGGAAGGTCGGGCGCGAGGTCGGCGATTTCGTCGGTGTCGAGCGATTCGGCGGCCGCCAGCAGCTCGGCCTTGTCCATCGTCTCGATCAGCGACTCGCGCACCGAGTCGGAGACTTCCAGCAGGATTTCGCCGTCGCGCTCGGCCTTGACCAGGTCCCACACCAGCCGACGTTCGTCCAGCGGCAGGGCTTCGAGGATGTAGGCGACGTCGGCCGGGTGCAGTTCTTCCAGGCGGCGCTGCAGTTCAGTCAGGTTTTGTTTGTGAACGAGGTTCTCGACCAGATCCTGGCGCGGCCCGCCCTGCTTGTGGACGAGCCCTTCCACCAGCCGCATCTTGGTCAGCAGGGACTGCACCTGCTTGAGGCTGGTTTCGAGCGTGTCCTGCGACTGGTTTTCTTGGGAATCCGTCATGGCCGTGTTTCGGTGAACCGGCGCATTGTAGCGCGTGCGGATGAATTCCCTTATTGGCTACGGCACGGTGACGTGAGACATGTAGCGCCGGATCGCGGCGGCGCGACGCTGGTAATGCGGACCGCCGCGGTAGCGTTCGTAGCGGCGCGGACTCGGCACCATGGCCGCCAGCTGCGCGGCCTGGTACGGGCTGAGCCTGGAGGCCGAAATACCGTAATAGCGTCGTGCCGCCGCTTCGGCGCCGTAGATGCCGTCACCCCATTCGATGACATTGAGGTACACCTCGAGGATGCGGCGCTTGCTCCAGGTGGTTTCGATCATCAGCGTGAGAACGGCTTCCTGACCCTTGCGCAGGAAGCTGCGCTGCCCCGAGAGGAAAAGATTCTTCGCCAGCTGCTGGCTGATGGTCGAGCCGCCGGCGACCAGCTTACCCTTCTTCAGGTTCTTTTCGACCGCGGAGCGGATGCCTTCGACGTCGAAGCCCTGGTGTTCGACGAAGCGGGCATCCTCGGCAGCGATGATCGCGCGTTTCAGGTGGATGGATATCCGCTCGTACGGCACCCATTTGTGGCGCAGTTCGGCGTCGTCGTCTTTTTCATGCAGGCGCGCGAGCCCCGTCTGCATGAAGGCGGTCGACGAGGGATTGTGGTCGACCCACCACAGCACGTGGGCGAACAGCCAGAGCTGATACAGCAGCACCAGCACGACTGCGGCCAGCAGGGCCTGCCCCAGTCGGCGCAATGCGTTGCGGATCATGCCGTACGCAGCGCCGCAATGACGGGTCGGGTGTCGGGGCGCACACCGCGCCAGAGATGGAACGCCTCCGCGGCCTGCTCGACCAGCATGCCGAGGCCATCAGCCGTCTTCGCCCCGAGCTTGCGGGCGAATTCGAGGAATGGCGTGTCCCTGCCATACATCACGTCGTAGGCCAGCGTGTCGGGACCGAAAATCGCCGGCGAGAGGGGCGGCAAGCTGCCTTCGAGGCTGGCCGCGGTGGCGTTGATCACCAGGTCGAAGCGGGTGTTGGCGGCATCCAGACCGCCGCCCTCGACGCCGCGGTCGAAATGCTCGGCC
>JBGSTQ010000417.1:0-3838 GCA_041736375.1 Thiobacillaceae bacterium | reverse complement strand
GCGCGCACTTCCTCGCGTCCGCGCGACCCGGTGCCGCAGACGTCGAGCGCCTGATCGCGCAGGCAATGGCCTTCGTCCAGCAGCAGCAGCTTTTCGCCCATGATGTCCGCCACCTTCAGCACGTCGCGTTGGGCGAGCGCATGCCCGGCCGGCAGCGCGGCATAGAACGGCTCATAGAACAGCGGCTCGACTCGCAGGCTGTCGTCGGTGACCGGCAGCGCCAGCAGCCCGGCGTCCAGCTTGCCGTCGACCAGATGCTCGAGGATCTGCGGCGTCATTTCCTCGCGCAGCAGCATGCGCAGGCCGGGATGCTTCTTGTGCACCAGGGTCAGCGCGTGCGGCAGGTAATAGGGCCCCAGGGTGGGGATGACGCCGAGATGGATCGTGCGCGCCATCGGGTCCTGCGCGTGCCTAGCCAGCTCGCGGATGCGCTCGGCTTCCTCGACGATGTTGCGCGCCGCCGCCAGGATTTCGCGGCCGATCGGCGTCGGCGTGACGCGCTTGAGGCTGCGGTCGAACAGCGTCACGCCGAGGAAATCCTCCAGCTTCTTGATCTGGGTCGACAGGGTCGACTGGGTGATGAAGCAGGCCTCGGCCGCGCGACCAAAATGGCCGTGGTCGGCGAGTGCCACCAGGTATTTCAGCTCCTGCAGGGTCATGGCCGTCCGTTCGATTTTGTCAATGAATCAATTCTAGACTATTCATGGGACAAATCACGCTGGATGGTCTTAAATGAGGTCACTCCGCTGTGGAGCCGACTATCGATTGGAGAGAGCCATGTCTCAAAGCAAGTGCCCGTTTGTACACAAAGCCGGGAGCGGCACGTCGAACCACGACTGGTGGCCGAACCAGCTGCATCTCGAAATCCTGCACCAGCATTCCCCCGAGTCCAGTCCGATGGGGGAAGACTTCAACTACGCCGAAGTATTCAAGACCCTCGATCTGGCGGCTGTGAAAAAGGACCTCACCGCCCTGATGACCGACTCGCAGGACTGGTGGCCGGCGGACTATGGACACTACGGGCCCTTTTTCATTCGCATGGCCTGGCATAGCGCAGGCACTTACCGCACCGGCGACGGCCGCGGCGGCGCGGGTCACGGAAACCAGCGCTTTGCCCCCCTCAACAGCTGGCCCGACAATGTCAACCTCGACAAGGCGCGCAGGCTGCTGTGGCCGATCAAGCAGAAGTACGGCAGGAACATCTCCTGGGCCGACCTGATCATTCTCGCGGGCAACGTCGCCATGGAATCGATGGGCTTCAAGACCTTCGGCTTCGCCGGCGGGCGCGAGGACATCTGGGCGCCGGAAATCGACGTCTACTGGGGCAACGAGGAAAAGTGGCTGGACGACAAGGCGCGCTTTGCCGACGGACGCGACCTGGAAAACCCGCTCGCCGCTGTGCAGATGGGCCTGATCTACGTCAATCCGGAAGGCCCTGGCGGCCAACCCAATACGCTTGAATCCGGCCGCTTGGTGCGCGAGACCTTCGCACGCATGGCGATGAACGACGAAGAAACGGTGGCGCTCACCTGCGGCGGCCACACCTTCGGCAAATGCCACGGCGCCGGCCCGGCCACGCACGTGGGGCCGGAACCCGAAGCCGCGCCCATCGAACAGATGGGCTTTGGCTGGAAGAGCAGCTTCGGCAGTGGCAAAGGCGGTGACCAGATCGGCAGCGGCCTGGAAGGCTCGTGGACGCCGACCCCGACCCAGTGGGACATGAGCTATCTGGATGTGCTATTCGGCAACGATTGGGTGAACTCCAAGAGCCCGGCGGGCGCCTGGCAGTGGACGCCGAAGCAGGCGACCGACAGCAACATGGCCCCGGCCGCGCACGATGCCGCGAAAAAAGTGCCGATCATCATGACTGATGCGGACATGGCGATGCGCATGGACCCGATCTACGAGCCGATCGCACGGCGCTTCCACAAGAATCCGGACGAGTTCGCCGACGCCTTCGCCCGCGCCTGGTTCAAACTAACCCACCGCGACATGGGTCCGAAGTCGCGCTATCTCGGCCCCGAAGTGCCTGCGGAAGACCTGATCTGGCAGGACCCCATTCCTGCCGTCGATCACAAGTTGATCGATGAGAACGACGTCGCCGCCCTCAAGGCCAAGGTGCTGGCGTCCGGTCCGAGTGTTTCGGAACTGGCCTCTACCGCCTGGGCCTCGGCGTCCACGTTCCGCGGTTCCGACATGCGCGGCGGCGCCAACGGCGCGCGCATTCGCCTTGCGCCGCAGAAGGACTGGGAAGCCAATCAGCCCGCGCAACTGGCCAAGGTGCTGGGCACGCTCGAAGCCATCCAGAAAGAGTTCAACGCGAGTGGCAAGAAGGTCTCGATGGCCGACCTGATCGTGCTGGCCGGCTGCGCCGGGGTTGAACAGGCTGCGAAGAATGCGGGCCACGCCGTGACGGTACCGTTCACGCCGGGCCGCATGGACGCCTCGCAGGCGCAGACCGACGTGGAATCCTTCGCCGTGCTCGAACCGATCGCCGACGGCTTCCGCAACTACCAGAAGGGCAAGTACTCCGTTTCGGCCGAGGAACTGCTGCTCGACAAGGCACAGCTGCTGAAACTCTCCGCACCGGAGATGACGGTGCTGGTGGGCGGCATGCGCGCGCTCAATGCGAATGTCGGACAGTCGCAGCACGGGGTCTTCACCCAGCGGCCGGGGACACTCACCAACGACTTCTTCATCAACCTGCTCGACATGGGCACGGAGTGGAAGGCGGTGTCGAAGGATGAGGACGTGTTCGAAGGGCGTGACCGCAGGACCGGCGCAAAAAAATGGACCGGCACCCGCGTCGATCTGGTGTTCGGTTCGAACTCCCAGCTGCGGGCACTGGCTGAAGTCTACGGAAGTTCGGACGCACAGGAGAAGTTCGTCCGCGACTTCGTGGCGGCATGGAACAAGGTGATGAACCTGGATCGCTTCGATCTCGCCTGATCGTCAGTGATGGACCTTGACGCTTGTATGTCGACCCGCCCCGACCCTGGCTTCGACATTCAGGATGTCACGGCATGGCCGCGTACCCCCGCCCCAACCGGGGCGGTGTGGATCCGAACGTTTTATCGACGAGGTAACAAAATGAAAGCTTTACTGATCAATCCCGAGACCCGATCCATCGAGTCCATCGACATCAGCAGCCACGCCGACATCGCCGGGCTGATCGGCTACGACACGATCGAGTCCGACGCGGTCGGCACGGCGGGCGACCGCCTCTATTTCGACGAGGAATGCTTCCTGCGCGGCACCACCGGGCGCTTCCAGATCGACACCATCATTCCGGTATCGGGACGCGCGGTGATCGTCGGCACCACCGACGACGGCGCCACGCTGCGCGACGTGGCAACGGACATCGATGACGTGCGCAGCCGCATCAAATGCCTTTGACCGGGTGGAGGACGAAACCATGATCGAACAGATGCGAGACCATCTGCTTGCCGCGCTGGCTCTGCTCGGCGCCGGCCTCGAGGGCGTGATGCTGGAGTTGCCGGAGTGAACCCCGCCGCTCTGAGGAAATCGCCGCTAGCCGCCATCGAGTTGCGGCCAGCGCACGCGGCTGACCTGCCCGCGATCAACGGCGTGATCGAACGCGCCATCGCGAATTGGCAGTTGCCCGAGCGCGTGAAGCGCCTGACTCTGCCGAGCTATCGCTACCACGCCCACGATCTCATCCACCTGCACCTTGTGGTGGCAGAGGCGGCATCGGGCGCCCTCATCGGCGTCGCCGCCTGGGAACCGGCCGATCCGCGCGACCTGCCCGCCGACAAGCGCGGACTGTTGCTGCACGGGCTTTACGTCGATCCCGCCCACCAGCACCGCGGTGCCGGCG
>JBGSTQ010000406.1:0-2310 GCA_041736375.1 Thiobacillaceae bacterium | reverse complement strand
CTTCGAGCACCGGCGGAATCTGCGCCTGGGTGTCGGTGGCCGCGACGCCGACGTTCTGCCAGCCGCAATAGGCGAGGTCGGCGGGAACGTCTTCGAGCGCTTCGTGCATCAGCCGCAGCGCATCCGGGTGCCAGGTGTCGTCGGCGTCGAGAAAGGCGATGTAGTTGCCGTTGGCGTGGGCGAGCGCCTGGTTGCGTGCGGCGTAGGGACCGGCGCGGTTCTGGAACAGCAGGGTGATGCGCTCGGGGTTTTCGGCGGCCAGGCGCTGCAGGATTTCGCTCGAGCCGTCGGTCGAGCCGTCGTCGACGATGATCAGTTCAACGTACGGGTAGCTTTGCCCCAGCACGCTGGCGACCGCTTCCTCCACATACGGCGCGGCGTTGTGGCAGGGCATGACGACAGAGATCAGCGCAGGGTCGAAGTTGTCCATGTGCGGATTATGGGTTGAGCGGACGGGGTTGCAAAGCGGAAGGCGACATCAGAGCGGAAGCTTGTAGAAACATGCAAGGCCAGCTTTTGTGCCCCTCAGCGTGCCCGGCCAAGCAGCCTCAAATGAACAGGATGGTGTCACCGTAGGCCGCCAGCTGACGATCATGGGTCAGCAGGTACATGGGTTCAACGCGGCTTTGTGCGACGAGCATCCGATCGAACGGATCACGATGGTGTGGAGGGAGTTTTCCGGTTTCGATGGCGTGGCGGGCGGTGACGGGCAGTTCCTGGAACCCGCTTTCCGCGATGGAGGCCACCAGCAGCGAGAGGTCGGCCTCGATCTGGCCCAGCGCTGACTTGATAGCGATCTCCCAAATCGAGGCCGAGCTTACGTGGATAACGTTGTCCGGATCGAGGATGAATGAATCGGCCATCTTGGGAAGTTTCCGATCGTTCGCCAGCCACCAGACGAAAATATGGGTGTCCAGCAGAATTCTCATCGCTCGCTTCTTCCCTCGAAAAGATCGATTACGTCGCCAGGGAGCGGGCTGTAGAAGTCGTCGCTGATTTTGATCTTGCCTTTGAGCAAGCCTTTTCTGCGCACGACAGGTCCCTGTGCCAGCGGAACCAGGCGTGCAACTGGGCGTCCGGATTTGGCGATGATGATTTCCTCGCCCGCCCCAGCCTGCTCGGCCAGTTTTGAGAGATGGGTTTTGGCGTCGTGAATGTTGACTTTCAGCATGGCATGCTCCTTAAGTTAGCTTAGTCTAGTCGGGTTGAGTTTGAGTGGCAACCTGGCTGTTGGTTTCGCCATCTTTCCTTGAAAGATGGTCATTCCGGTGCGCGCCGGAATCCAGCCAAATACTCTGGACACTGGCTTCCGCCGGTTGGACGTAATTCATGGCTGGTTGGCGCCGAGGCCATCCGCCATTGGTTACAATCAGCCCTCACGCTCAAAGACTGTTTTCCCCATGCAAACCCTCACCGTCGACCTCGGCGACCGCTCCTACCCCATCCACATCGGCGCCGGCCTGCTGGACCAGGCCGAGCTGATCCTGCCGCACCTGCTGCAAAAACGGGTGATGGTGGTGACCAATACCACGGTGGCGCCGCTCTATCTGGCGCGGCTGACGGCAACGCTCGAGCGCGGCGGGGTGAAGGTGGCGCAGGTGGTGCTGCCGGACGGCGAGGCCTACAAGAACTGGGAAACCCTGAACCTGATTTTCGATGCGCTCTTGACCGACCGCGCCGAGCGCAAGACCACGCTGATCGCCCTGGGCGGTGGCGTGATCGGCGACATGACCGGGTTCGCCGCCGCGTGCTACCAGCGCGGCGTGCCCTTCGTCCAGATCCCAACCACGCTGCTGTCGCAGGTCGACTCCTCGGTGGGCGGCAAGACCGGCATCAACCATCCGCTCGGCAAGAACATGATCGGGGCGTTCTACCAGCCGAAGGTGGTGCTGGCCGACACCGACACGCTGAAGACGCTGCCGGCGCGCGAACTCTCGGCGGGGCTCGCCGAGGTGATCAAGTACGGCCTGATCTGGGACGCCGACTTCCTCGCCTGGCTGGAAGTGAACATGGCCAAGCTGCGCGCGCTGGATCCGGCGGCGATCGCCCACGCGATCTACCGCTCGTGCGAGATCAAGGCGCAGGTGGTGGGCGAGGACGAGCGCGAAGGCGGCATCCGCGCCATCCTCAACCTTGGCCACACCTTCGGCCACGCGATCGAGACCGGCATGGGCTACGGCAACTGGCTGCACGGCGAGGCGGTGGCGGCGGGCATGGTGATGGCGGCGGATGCGTCACGCCGAAAGGGCTGGTTGACCGAGGCGGATGTCGAACGCACGCGGTCGCTGATTCGGGCTGCCGGGCTGCCGG
>JBGSTQ010000383.1:0-6062 GCA_041736375.1 Thiobacillaceae bacterium | reverse complement strand
TGCCGGCAGGATGCCTGCTGCGGGCAGGGTGCCACGCCGCGCGTAATCGAGAGCGGCGGCAAAGGCCTGCATGCGGCAGCGCTCGCCCACGTCGCCATCACCGCAGCCCTGCTGCCACAGCGTCTGCCAGACCGAAAACATATTGGCGCGGTCGGTTGACGCGTCGATGAAGTACGCGATGTCGGTTCCGGTCAGCCTGATCTGATAGAAATCGCGCCGCGCGTTCTTCAGGCGGGCGGCAATCGCCGGGTTGGCCGGGGTCTCGTCCCACAGCGGGCGGGCAAAGATCGGCGCGGTGTTCTGGTGGCAGGCGAGGCACAGGCTGCGCCGCGCGTAGAACACCTGCGGCGTCTTGCCTTGCCGGTAATCGCGTACCACCTGGAATTCGAAGCGGCCGGCAGCATCGTTGTAGCTGATGACCTCGATCACTTCGCCCTTCTCGTGAAATCCGAGAAACAGCCGGTCTTTGAGGGGCGGGATGCCCGGCTTGCTGGTGCCGTCGGCAGCGGCGACCACTCGCGGAAAGCGGAAGTAATCCGGTGCACCGGCGTCGCGCTGCAGCGAACGGCCGAGCGGGATCAGCGTGACTTTCAACGGTGGCAGGCCGCCGGCATCGGTCTGCATCTGGCGGTTGATCGATTTCAGCAGCCGTGGAAACGGGTACGGCACCGGGGCGTTGCCGATCAGCTGGTCGAAGCGTGAGCGTCCGACCGGCGGCAGGTCGTCCTGCGCGGGCGCCGGATACGAGGTGATCAGAACGGCGGCGAACATGAGCGTGAGCCAGCCCGGTCTCATGGCGCTAGCGTGCCGCCAGCACCCGTTTCTGCGTGCCGCTCCAGCAATCGTCCCTGACCTGGCCGGTTGCGAATTCGGCGCGGCCGGCCTTGTCGATCTCCTTGCTGTAGAGCACGAAATTTAGGATGAAGGCGTGATCCATGTAGGCGCGGCCGAGGTAGAGTCCTGGCCGCACCATGCGGATTTCGTCACGCACCCTGAGACCGCGCCGCCCGGCGAGGAAGTCGGGCTTCTCGCGGTAGCCCCTGATTTCGTCGGTGAAGGCGTAGTCGATGATGATGGATTCGCGGCGCGAGTCGATCAGGCTTTGCCCACAGTACAGCTTGGCCGGGAACAGCAGCCAAGCGTCGCGGCCGTCGACGTCGATCTTGGGGATGTCGCCGGGACCGATGACCGGGCGCAGGACGGCGAGATCCTGGATGCGGTTGCGCAGCACTTTTTGATCGCGGTAGAACACCTTGCCTTTCCACAGGGTTTCACCCGCGGTTTCCAGCATCCTGCCCTTGAAGTTCACCCCCAGGCCCTTCAGGCCGCCGATGATTTCGGCCGCGCGCAGCTTGCCCGAGCTGCCGCGCGGGAACACGATCTCGCCGTTGAACGGACCGTCGGGGATCGGCCCCGAACCGAGCCGGGCATACAGCTGGTCGAGTTCCTCCTGATTCAGCCCGGCGAGATATTTCGGTGTGACCTTAGCGAGTTCCTTCAGCGGAATCGGGTGTTCATATTCGACCTGAGCGAAGTCGGGCTTGCTGGCGTAGTCGTCGCTGTAGGGCGCGAAGGCGATGTCGGGCTTGCCGCCGAACCAGCTCTTGATCTGATCACAGCCGGACAGGGGCGTGATCAGCAGGGTGGCGAGGAGAAGGATGCGAGGGCTCATATGCGTTCTCCCTTATAGGGTCGCCAGAAAGGCGATCAGCGCGTTCTTGTCGGCGGCGGACAGGTCTTCGCCGAAGCGGTGGCCGTCGTTCTCGATCTCTGCGCTGCACGATGAGTAGACCTGCCACAGCGCCGGCGTGCGGGCGCGCGCCTCCTTCACCACCTCGACGAGCCGGTCCGGGTCGGAAACGATGGCTTGGCCGATGGTCTGCATCTCGGCCGCGAGCGTTTTGGCCTCGCTTGCGGGCAGGACGGTGGCAAGGCGCGCTTCCAGTTCCTTGGATTTGAGCTTTGCGTGCACCAGGTCGACGATGAAATCCTTGTGGCGGAAGTTGCCGACGTTGCCTGCGGTGGCGCCGGCCGGCACGCGCACGGTGAAGCCGACCAGTCGCTTCTCTTCCTTGCCGTCGAAGATGCGCGGGCCGATGTCGAGCACGATGTCCTCGTCGACCTTGGTCGCCTTGGGAATGCGCTTCGCCGGGTTCAGCAGATCGTTCATCGACGCGACATAGAGCTTGAAGCGGCCGTCGACCGAGGGGTCGTACGGCCAGCATGCCGGCTGCTTGTCCTTCGCCAGCGGCGGATTGCCGGGCTTGCTGGTGTCGACGTAACTGGAGCGGTAGAGCTCGTAGGGGTTCGCCTTGTCGCCGCCCCAGCCGCACAGCTCGGGGCCGACCGAGTTGTTGTGCAGGAAGGGCGCGTGCGCCCACAGATTCACCAGCGAGACGTTGCGGTAATAGCCGCGCCCACCGTCGTGCGGCTCGAGGATTCCCGACACGGTCTTGCGTGCGTGGTAATCCTCGTTGGCGAATTGCTCCCAGACATGGCCGCGCATATGGTTGGAATGCAGCGAACGGCAGCGGTAGGTGCCGACTTCGGTGACCGGCGTCGGCACGTCGTTGCCCATCCAGTCGGCACGCAGGCCTGTGTTGCTGTCGATGGCATGGAAATCGACCACCTCGAACGGCGGCTTGCCGCTGGAATGGCAGCGAGCGCAGTTGGCGGCGAAAACCTCACGGCCGCGTGACACGGAAGCCGTGCCGAAACGTTGTTCGAGGTCGCGCACCAGATCGGTCGCGATGTAAGACGCCTGGCGCTGGTTCGCGCGCGCCTCGGCAAGATCGCGTGCCTGGCCTTCGGGCGCGGTGAGGAAGAAATCAAGAAGGTTGGGCAGGCGATCCTCGATCGCACGGAAGTTGGGGCAGTCGCGACGACACTGGCCGATGTCGAACGGCGTCTGTCCGAAATTGCGTGCCTGCGGATCGAGCTGGCGCAGGTCGGTGAGGTGGTTGACCCAGCACTGCTCCGCGCAGGAACCGATATTGAAGTACACGCGCTGGATCGCGCCGAGCGCACCGATCGAATCGCCGCCGCCCTTGAGGATATGGTGGACGGTTTCCGCCTTCAGGCTTTTTTCCCAGCACTTGCCGGATTTGCCGGGCTCGCACCAGCAGGTGGATTCCTTCGCCCCCTTCGGGCAGGCCGCCGCCTTGCGCCAGCGATCGACCTTCTCGCCCGTGAAAGTGGGGCGCTGTGCGGTGTTGATGAGCGCGTTGATGGTGCCTGCGTTGTTGACCTGGTCGTTGGGGATCGCCGAGGTGTCGGAGGTGCCGGGGCGCGCGTGGGCGAAGATCTGCCACAAGAGGTCGTCATGCGGCATGCCGGAGATGAGGATTTCGGAGACGCGGATGTACTGGTTGCCGACCAGCCCGGAGAGGTTTTCCCACTTCGGGTGTTCGGGATCGAGCGGAGGGTTGGCCGGGTTGAAGGCGACGTGGCAGGACGCACAGGCGGTGCCGATCAGGAAGGGCGGCTCGATCGAGGCATCGGCCAGTTTGCGCACCTTGAAATCGGAACGGGCGGGGTCGTTGGACAGCTTGCGGTTGTAGCCTTCCCAGCTGCCGAGGCGACCGTTGAGCTGCTTCCACGCCACCGCGTCGAAGCGCGGGTTGGGGAATTTGCGGAAGCCGAGCGCGCCGGTGGAGGTACCGAAGGCGAGGTGGCAGCTGTCCTCGCGGCCCTGCTGGTGGCCGTCCGGGTCGCTCGAGACCGCGCTGGCATCCTTGAAGTCGCATGCCGGGTCGCGGTAGCCCGGTTTGCCGACGAATTTCAGCAGGTTTTCGTCGCCGGGGCACCAGTCGAAGCCGTACGTATCATCATCAGTCCTGGCTGGACAGCCGTCGGAACCCGGCTTGCAACAACCCGGATCGTTGATCAGCCCCCAGGTCTTGAAACGGGTGTCGCGCGCATCGCTGCGCAACACGCCGAACCAGTCGATCAGCGCGGTGATGCGCTGCTGGAAGGTGTAGGTATGGAAGCGCGCGTTGCCCGCGGTGGCCTTGAACCAGATTTCGCGCCCGGCACGTGCCGATGGCGACAGGCCGGCCTCGGCTTCGCCAAACCCGGCGTCGCTGTAGGCAGAGACCGGGGCGGGCTCGGGGACGGCAGGCTCGGCTTGCGCTGTCGACGCTGCCGGGGCCAGGGTGGCGCGTGCGGTTTCCGGTTGCTGGGTCATCCAGGCCAGTGCACCAAGGACGGTGACGCTGAAGAATCCTAGCCAGGTTGATGTCTTCATGGTGCTCTCCTGTGTTCAGGACAGACTGCCCTGAACCTTAGTCAAGGATGGTGGGCTTTCAAGCCGCTTCATCGCGCCGCTCGCGCAGGATTTCACACAGCCAGGGCAGGATCGGACTGGAGTCGCCGGCCATCTCCTGGCGCTGGATCGCTTCGATCAGGGTCGCATTGAACACGGCGTGACCGATGTGGTGCCCCAGCTTGCGATAGCTTTCGAACTGCGATTCGTCGAACCACTGGTCGGCGGTCGACTCGTGCGGAAAGCCGGGATGGGTGCACTTGTAATTCAGCAGATCGGCTGGCTCCGTGCCGGTGAGGCGCGGCTTGATGTAGATCAGGCAGCCTTCGGGCGCGTCGGGATAGAGCACGCGGCCGACAGCGGAATAGCCGTTCTGCAGGTCCTCGGCGTGGACATCGATGACCACACCGAAGTCGGCGTAGCACTTGCGGATGGCATTGCCGAGATCCTCGAACTGGCTGTCGCCGTCCTCGCCGGCGTCGATGGCGACAATGCAGGCGCAGCGCCGTCGCACCAGTTCGTAGATGCCGAGGTTCTCGAAATGGCCACCGTCGGACAGGTAGATGAAGGGGGAGGTGTGCTGGGTATGACCGAACAGTTCGCTCAGCAGGTAGATGCCGCCAAACGGTGGATCGTGCTTCTTCCAGTGGCGCTCGCTGGCGGGATTGGGGCTCCAGTGGCCGAGGCGGACGTTGAACACCGTCATCAGGAAAGTGAGCGCGGGGGAGCTGTGATACCCCATGTTGGGGCAGGCGGCGGCGCCCGAAATCGCCATCGCCGAGCCCATCCACACGCCTTCCATATACGCGTCGGCGGGACGGTAATGGCTGAGCAGCTGCCCCTTTTCGTCGGGCAGGGTGAAGCTGTAGCCGCATGCCATGGGGGTGAAGGCGAACGCGGCGGCGCGCCGTTCCTGCCAAGCAAGCTGCTTGCCGGCCACAAGGTTCATCGCGGTGTTGTGGATGGGATAGGGGCGCTGGCACTGCGGCTTGCCCAGCGGCATGCTGCAGAGGTTGGCCAGCTTGAGGTCGTCGCGCGGGTCGAAGCCGGTGAAGGGATGCGGCATCCGCAGCTTGCAACGCGAGGCGCCGAGATAGCAGCGCACCAGGCGCTGACGGTAGAAGTGATAGATCGAGAACAGGTTGACGTCGATGCGCCACGCCAGTGCAGCGGACACGGCCAGACTGCCTGCGCACAGGATCGCCACCCAGGCGATGTCGATGCGCTGGAAGTTGGAGGATTCCTGGTAGAGCACCGACATGAACGGCGCGTGGGTGGTGGAATGGGGCACGCAGCCGCTGCAGAATGCCGGCATCATCAGCAGCTGGTGCAGGCCGAACGACAGCAGGCCCAGCAGGCCGACTACGAAAACATAGGGCATCAGTTGGGCGGCGCGATCGCGCCAGCTTGCGCGGGTGTCGGCAGCGGTTTTCGCGCTGCGCCCCAGCAGCACGCCGACCACGGTGGAGAGCGCCCAGGTCACCCCGCCCGCGGCGACAAAGGCCTGGTTGGCCCAGCGGAAGAAGGCGGGGGCGACGTAGACGATGCTGAACAGGGCGGCCCACACCACCGAGGCCAGCAATACCCAGCCGCCGAGACGTGACCACCATTCGCGCGAGTCGTGCGAAAAATAGCGCCCCATCAGGCCGATGTGGCCGACCACGGTGAGCGAATAGAACTTCAGCAGCACGGCGGTGGCGAGCGCCGACGCGATCCACGAGCCGCTGTAGCCCTTGCCGATCTGCCGGATGAACTGTGCGAACTCGGCAAACGCCGCCAACAGCAGGCCGCCCAATGC
>JBGSTQ010000377.1:0-3048 GCA_041736375.1 Thiobacillaceae bacterium | reverse complement strand
CGTCCAGGTTGTCCACCGCCTGTTGCCGCATCGCCAGCAGATAGGCGAGCTGGAGCGTGCGCACCAGGGGATGCGCCATCTTGCCGCGTGCCAGCGGCTCGGCGTGGTAACGGACGGCGTCCGCCAGCCATCCTCCCGCATCCAGCCCCTCCATGTAGGCGGCCGAAAGCTCGGCATCAGGCGAACCGGCGGCGCCGTGATGCAGGTATAGGGCAAGGTTGTGGCTCAGGCCGGCCGTCCAGGCCGCCTCGGGATCGGCCCCTCCTGAATGTCTGGCCAGGCCCTGCGCCAGATGCGCCACGGTGAGCGACATCTGCCAGCGTTCGGCGAAAGACGCGAGGAGGGTGCCGTCGGCAACCGGGGCCAACAGCAGCATGGCGCGCAGCAAATCCTGCTGGCCGGGATCATCCAGGGAGCGCTCCGAGGCCATTTGGCGCAGCCTCAGGCTCAGGACGGGATCCACGCGAAGACAGGCAACCAACTCCGTCTCGCGGTTGCGAGCCGCAAGATGCTCCAGCGCTTCAGCCACCACGCCAGGGACACAAAGACCTGTCGTTAGCTCCGCCTTCTTTAGTAAATTCTTCAGATGTCCTCCCATCCCATTGCTATATATAATAAATTTTGCCAAACCGTCAATCGTGATCTACGATTCTTTTAGTGATGACGCGGCAGTGTTGTTTTCAAGTTTTGCCGTGGTTTGCCGTATTGGTCTTTTGTTGCTGTAGCACGAATGCCCAAGGGTTCGTTACAATTCACTGGTTGAAACCGGAGTTATATGAAGCCACTGATCACCGCACTCCTGATGTTCTGTTGCCATGGCAGCGTCCACGCTCTCGACAGCCGTGTTTCGATGCAATGGAACAATCTGCCCGACGCGGCGCCGGTACCCGAACAGGTCAGGGCTTACCCGCAGGCGCTGGAACTGAGCGCGCACTCGGTGCTGGTCTACGATCAGGAAACCGGCCAGCAGCTGCTGGCTAAAAACCCGGAACAGCAGACCCCGATCGCATCGATCACCAAACTGATGACGGCCATGCTGGTCCTGGATGCCGAGCAGCCGCTGCAACAGCGCATCACCATCACGGCGGATGATCGCGACACGCTGAAGGGCACCGGCTCGCGGCTGGCGATCGGTTCCAGCTACACCCGCGAACAACTCTTGCATCTGGCGCTGATCGCCTCCGACAACCGCGCCGCGCACGCGCTGGGACGCACCTATCCCGGCGGGCTGGAACGTTTTGTCGCCCACATGAACCGCATGGCGCAGGCACTGGGCATGCGCAATACCCAGTTCGTCGAACCCACCGGTCTGTCGAGTAACAACCGCTCGACCGCGCTCGACCTCGCCAAGCTGGCCGATCACGCCTACCAGAACTACCCGGAAATCCGCCATATCAGCACCTCCGGCAGCTATACCCTCGGCAAGCAGCGCGTGGTGGTGAAGAAAAGGCGCAGCAAGGCCAGGGTCTACTACCGCACCGTGGCGTTCAACAACACCAACCGTCTGACGCGCATGGGCGACTGGCAGATCGGGCTGTCGAAAACCGGCTTCATCAACGAGGCGGGGCACTGCCTGGTGATGCAGGCGCAGGTCGCGCAGCGCAATGTCATCATCGTCCTGCTGGACGCGCTGGGCAACAACAGCCGCGCCGGGGATGCCACCCGCATCAAGCAGTGGCTCGAATCGACCCCGTCGCGCAGCGCCTCTGCCGGCACGGGCAGCGCCTCCCGCACCTGATCATCTGTTACTGACGGCGCGCGCCCCGCGTGCGCCGTCATCGGCGGCGTTATCATGGATCCTCCGCATCCGCATGCCGCCTCATGTCCCCCGAACTCGCCCAGCAACTGCTGCTGAAAACCCTGTTGCCGTTGGCGCTGCTGATTACCGCCGGGGCGATCTGGCCGCGCTGGCATCATGCGGTCTCGATCGAGGGGCTGCGCGGCGAGATCAACCGGCTGGTGCTTAATTTTTTTGCACCGATGCTGTTCTTTTCCGCCGGCGCCTCGGCCACAGTCGACCTCAGCCTGCTGCAGGTTCCGGTGGTGCTGGGCCTCGCCACCCTCGCCGGGGTGGGTTTGACCGCCGGGCTGCTGTTCCTCACCCCGCTGGGCAAGAGCCTGTCCTGCCCGGCACGCGGCTCGATCATCCTTGCCGCGGGTTTCGGCAACGTGCTGTTCTTCGGCTATCCCTTCCTCACCACCGTCTATGGCGAGGCGGGCGCGCGCTACCCGTTCTTTGCCGACATGCTCGCCACCACCCCGCTGGTATGGTCGCTCGGCGTGTGGATCGCCTTTCGCTGCGGGCAGCACCAGGAAACCGCCACCTTCTATTCGGTCTGGCTGAAGCTGCCGCCGGTGTGGGGCTTCGTCGCCGGCGTCAGCATCAACCTGCTCGACCTGCCGCTCGATCCCCTGGTCGAGGCGGCGCGGTGGGCTGGCAGCCCGACCATTCCGTTGATGCTGTTCGTGCTGGGACTGACCATTCCATGGCAGGACCTGCGCCCGCAAAAAGCCGTGGGAATCGCGCTCGGCATCAAGCTGGCACTGATGCCGCTGCTGGCGCTCGGCATTGCGCTGATCTGGCCTGGCCAGCTCACCGAGCCCGGCGAAGCGGCGGTGCTGGAAGCCGCCATGCCGACCATGGTGATGGTGATCGCGCTGGCCGACCGCTTCGGACTCGACACCCGGCTGGCGGGACTGATCATGGGCTGGTCAACGCTGGCCGGATTGCTTACTCTACCGCTCTGGCTTGTCGTCGTGAAAGGCATCGCATCATGAATATCGGCTTTATTGGCAGCGGCATCATGGGGCGCCCGATGGCGGAAAACCTCATGCGCGCCGGACACAAACTGTTCGTCTACGGACGACGCTTCGACCGCATCGAACCGATGCTGGTGGCCGGCGCGCTGGGCAAGGGCACGCCGGCCGAGGTCGCCGCCTCGGCCGACATCAGCTTCACCGTCGTCTCCGACACCACCGACGTCGAGCAGATCATTTTTGGCGACCGCGGTCTGGTGCACGGCGCCAAGCCGGGCCACACCATCGTCG
>JBGSTQ010000373.1:0-14139 GCA_041736375.1 Thiobacillaceae bacterium | reverse complement strand
AGCGTGTCAGCAGGACAAATCCATAATCACGGTCGTAACATCAGAATGGTGTGGGGCGCCTAATAGCCGTTGATGAGGTCCAATGACAGAAAAGCTGGCGCTATGCTGGATTCCACCGCGTTTTTACACGGCCTGGACCCTCAACGGTCGGTCGTGCTAGTTATGACCAGCGTCTGCTCCTTGGCCACTCCAGCCATTCACGTCATCGTCTTTTCAAGGTCAGCCATCTACCACAATCAGTCGTCATACTGCTCCCTGCCATATCCTTAATCGCCCTCTCGCCCGCGCCCCGGCATCCGGATGTCGTCCTCATCGGCGCTGCGGTGGCATTCAACGCAGTTCTTGAAGTCTCGAATTCCTTCTTCGATGTGCTCGCGCCGGATCTTCTCCGGTGAGTGCTCGTGGCAGCCGTAGCAGGTGTAGCGGCTGTAGTCGTTGCGCACATGACAAGTGACGCATTTCACGTTGTGATCACGATCCAGAATGAAATACTTGTCGTGATCGAAGGTTGCAGGCACCCATTTCTCCTGGGTATGGCACTGGCTGCAATTCCCGGTGATCTGCTCGTGTAGAGAATCTTTGGGTGACTTGTGGCAGGACTGGCATTCCTTTCGGGCATCTGCCTGGAGCAAGGCGTGGTTGAACCGGCCTGCGATACGGAAGCGTTTCACTCCGGCGTGATCACTGTGGCACGCAAGGCAATCTTGCTTCACGAGTTTCTGATGGAATGGCGTGCTGGTGAGCGGTTTCTGGATCGGCTGCCCGAGGGTCGTGAGCTTGCCGATCTCTTCCGGCTTGTGACAGGTCGTGCAGCGTTCGGTCGTGGCTCCTGAAAACGGTGCGTGGCAGGCAAAACAGTCCGTTTCTAGTTTGCTGTGGCCGGGAATCAGCTTGCCGGGGCCGACCATCAAATGGGGATAGACAAAGGCCAGTATGGCCAGGACGATCAGGTTGGCCGCCAGAACGATCTTGAGGATCTTACTCATCGCCATCCCCAGAACAGGAAGATGCTGACGATGTGTCCCAGAGCCAGCACCGCAAAGGCAATGAAGATCGGAATGTGTACCTTGCGCCACTTGGCCATGGCGTCAAAGGTCACCGACTCCCAGAACACCTCCTGCTCGACCTCAGCCTTGGACAACCCGCGCAACTGGTAATGTTCGCGCTGGGCCTGGACATGTTCGCGTGAGCGTTTCAGCAGCATCTTGCCGACCATGCCGCTGATGACGTTAACGCCCATGGCGATCGTGGCCAGCCACGGCAGGATGGCATTGAAATGCACCCCAGCGTGCAGCAGCACCATCCAGGAACCCAGCCAGGTGCCGATCTCGTGCATGCTGAGCCAGGATTTGACGTTCCCGGTCGCGATGACTTTCCGCTTGCGCAGGGAATAGGTCAGCGATCCGATGATCAGCAAGGTGCCGGGGATGCCGAGATAGCGGCCCACCCAGACCAGATCGAGGCGATGGAGCAGAAAGTCGCCGATGACGGTCGCCACCCCGAGCAGGGCCACCAATAGCGTGAACGGCAGGATGTGGTTGCGCCAGAGCGAGGCTGTGCCGGGTGTCGTCATTCAGGCCTCCAGCGTCACATGGGTTTTGGGGGTACAGACACACATCAGGCAGGTACCGGGTTCGGGATCGTAGTCTGGAGACTGCCGATAGGACACTTCGCCGGATCGAATCGTGGTCTGGCAGGTGCCGCAGCCCCCGGCGCGGCAGCCCGAATCGATGGCAATCCCCTGGGACTCGGCGAATTCCAGCAGGCTGCCTGACTGCGGTGACCACCGGGCCTGTTTGCGTGATTTGGCGAAGGTCACCGTGATGTCGCTAACGGGGGCTGCAATGGCACTCTCGGTAGCGGCGGTCTCCGGTTTGCGACGCTTGATGGACGCGGGACCGAAGGCTTCGAAGTGGATGTGTGAATCGGGCACGCCCCAGTCCTCCAGCGCCGTTACCAGTGTTTCCATCATCGGCGTGGGCCCACAGATGTAGTAGTGGTATGGCTTCAGCGGCAATTCTATCCGGAACAGATTCACATCCACTCGCCCGTGGTGATGGAAATCTTTGCCCAGTTGATCTTCCGGCAGTGGGTCGCTGAAGCACAAGCGCAGATGGACGTTGGGTCTGGCAGCGGCGATTGCACTCAGATGTGATGAAAAAGCGGTTTCCTTGCTGTTGCGCACACCATAGAAGAACCAGACTTCGCGCTCGGGTTGATGCGTCTGGCACCAGTTGAGCATGCTGAGCATGGGCGTGATACCGATGCCGCCAGCAATCAGAATGATGGGACTGCTGCCCGGTTCGAGATAGAAATGTCCCGAGGGGACACGGACTTGAAGTGTCGTACCGACCTGAATGTGGTCATGGAAGAAGTTCGAGGAGCGACCCGGGGGATGATCGCTCCTCGGCGGGGCGGGCACCCGCTTGATCGAAACGCGGTAATAGTCTGTTTGGGGGGCATCCGACAGAGAGTAGCAGCGAGTGATCTGCTCGGTGCCGCTGCCATCGGCCTTGGGAACATCCAACCGGAAGGTCAGGAACTGGCCGGGCTTGTATGACTGAAGCGCCTGCCTATCCTGGGGCTCCAGGTAGAAAGAACAGATTTGCCCTGCGGGGTCTTCTAAAACGCGCCGGGCAACCTTGAAAGGGCGAAATCCTGACCAGCCAGCCACTTCCGCCTTTAGCAGATTAACCGCGGGTGTCGATTCGTCTGCTTCGGTCTGTCCGTGCTTGAGCCGGCTGTAGGACTGCCAGTGCTGCCAGAAACTGATGCCCAGGAACAGCCCCACCTGCAAAGCGATGCCGAGAACAATCCAAAGCAGCAAGCTGAGAGATGTCATGACTCAGAGGATTACCTGGCAATATTTTCAAGGATGGAGGCTACGCCAATCACCTTAAGAACGCCTTAACGAAATGCAGAGAATACGCATGGCATGCGGCAGGATTCGGAGTAGAGCGGCCGCTCAGTTGTCAGCTTTCGGGGTACTCGCAATGGCAGCAGTTGGCCGATTGTGTGAATTCGACGTGGTGCCCGTAAGCCGACGGCGGAAACTTTCGCTGGATGGCTCAACGGCTGTTTTCGGGCGGCTATCCCCAAAGGCAGCCCCCCCCAGGAACGGACCGCCCAGGGGATGACCGCGACAGTCCGGTTGCGGCCAATGCTGACATCCTGGTGGACAGATGGATTCTGTCAGCACGCCGATTCGTAGCCTGTGGTGGCAATCCCGGCTGGGCCGTTATTCTTTTCATGTGGATGGGCGTAGGATGAAGCGTCCCGATGAAGCAGGACAGCAAGTGTATGAACATCGGTCGCCCCAAACAGAAATCGAGTTACAGGAGAACACGTTCATGCCTACCGTAATGTCTACCCTCGCCCCTGAAAGCCCAAAAATGACCGATCTGCGCCATCAGATGCGTGAGGCTTCAACCTTCGAGGCGCAGCGCCAGGTTTTGGTGAACACCATCCTTGCTGGCCGCCATAATGAGATCAGCGTTACAGAAAGAACGGTATTGGTATTGGAGTTCAGTAAAATCCAATCTGACGAGCAGGCACGCTTGAAGGAAGAGCGGGTGCGCTTGAAGGACGCCCGAAGACGTGCTGACTGATCCAACTTGACCCCACACCGACCCGGCCTTAGTGCCGGGTTTTTGTTGCTTACCTATAGGGGACCAGACCCTGAGCCGCGGTCGTAAATTACGGTTTGA
Organism: Thiobacillaceae bacterium; assembly: GCA_041736375.1. GTDB lineage: Bacteria > Pseudomonadota > Gammaproteobacteria > Burkholderiales > Thiobacillaceae > Thiobacillus. The sequence continues at coordinate 10,432 of JBGSTQ010000373.1, read as the reverse complement.
AGTCTGCAGTGCAGTTTATCGGAGGCGTTTCATGAATCGGCATGGCCACATTTACGACCGATGAAATTGTTCCAGGCCAGTAGCCACACGATGATCGCTCAGGTGTAAATTATCAGCGCGTCAAGGTCGTTCCTTTCCTCACAACGATTTCAAGGGAGGCGATATGAATCAGCATACAAGTCTCGTGGTGGTGTTGGCTACGATCATGGCCGGGAGCCTGACACAGGCGCAGGCAGCCAAGGACAAGAAGCCGGCGGACAAGCCACCCGTGGCGCAAGCCTGGATCGACGTGGCGACATTCTCGGGCATGGGAATGCCGGCGATGGGCGGCAACATGAAGCCGATGGACATGCTGGGCAGCATGTTCGGGGGAAGCAGCGCAAAAAATGTATTCGGCAACACGATTTCCGGGGCAGCGGGGTCGTGGCTCGACGTCACGCTTTACACGCGCAACAACCCGAAGTTGCAGGACGCCATCCAGAATGTGCCATCCGGCAGCAAACTGGCGCCGGAGCTCAAGCTCGTATCTCCCCTGAAACAGACGACGCCGCCTTCCGATGATGAGCAGATCGTCGTTGAAGACTTTGAACCGCCCAAGGGCAAGATCTACCTGTATTGGGGCTGTGGCGATGCCATCCGTGCCGGCCAGCCGAGGGTGCTGGATATGTCCAAGGCGAGTATCGAGGACTACAGGAAGTTCTTCGTCAGCCGGCGCGCAACGCAGCGTGGCGCACATCTGGCGCTGGGCCGTCCGGTCTGGCCCAATGATCAGGACACGCGCCTCGTCCCGGCCGGGGCCAGCCTCGTCGGTGAACATGCCTTCAAGGGACAGGGCGTGCCCGCCAGCTTCAAGTTCACTCTGCCGGCGCTGCAGGACATCATGCCTGCCATTGAGCTGAGCCAGCGCAACGACGATGGTGTCAGCCGGCTGGAGTGGAAGAACATCCCGACGGCGCGGGCGTATTTTCTTGCCGCCATGGGGAGCAGGGATAGCGGCGAAAATGAAATGGTGTTCTGGACGTCGAGTGAGGTACCCGAGATCGGCACCGGCCTGGTCGACTACCAGACCAACCCGGCCGTGGACCGGTGGCTGAAGGAAAAGGTGCTGTTATCCCCGGATACCCGTAAGTGTGCCGTACCGAAGGGAATATTTGGAGAGGGCGCAATGCTTCGCATGATTGCCTATGGCAGCGAGTTGAACCTGGCCCATCCGCCCAGGCCAAGCAATCCCGCCGTTGCGTGGGAGCCTGAATGGGCGGCCAAGATCCGAGTGAAGTCCGTGCTGACTGCCATGCTCGGCATGGAGGAAGCCATGCAGCCGGCGGCAAGCGAGCGTGATGACGGTAGCCAGCCCAAGCGCGAAGATGCGGAAAAGTCCGGCGGTGAGGGCACCCTTGAGGGGATTGGCAAGGAGATCAACAAGCTCAAAGGGATTTTCGGTTTTTAGGGTCCATCCAGTCGGGCGGACTGAATATCGGGTGCGTCATGGCGTTGTACCCGGAAGGCCCGGTAGCCGGTTTGGGAAACTCACCCCAACCCTGCACAGCCATCGAGCGGGCATGTCAGGCTCCGGCAGTCTAGTGTCACGCCTTAAGCGGCCATCCCGCTGGAACCGTAAGGGAATCTGGGATGCCGGAGAAAAGCGGCCCATCCCTATTCCAAATCAATCCCCGAAACTCGTCCCCACGGCGCGTGCGCTGGCCACCCACGGGTGGTCCGGCGGTACGGTTTTGACCTGACCGGCAACGTCTTCCAATGCCACGGGTGTGCTCGATTCACCCCGCGCAGCAACCATAAAGCCATATTGCCTGGCATGAATCAGATCGGCGGCGGCGGTGCCCAGACGCGTGGCAAGCAGGCGGTCGGCGGCGGAGGGTGTGCCGCCGCGTTGCAGGTGGCCAAGGATGGTCGGACGGGCCTCCAGGCCAGTCAGCAATTCGAGTTGATGGGCCAGGCGCAAAGTGCGTTCGGCATAAACCAGCTCAGGTTCGGCGACGGTTTCTTTTGCCTTCTTGTCCTTCTTCCTGGCGGCGTTAGCCTGCTGCACCGCGAATTCCTCCTGGGTCAGCGCCCCTTCCGCGACCGCGACGATGCTGAACGGCTTGCCCTTGCGTTTTCGTTCCTTGATTGCGCCCGCCACACTTTCCACGCTGTAGGGAATTTCCGGGATCAGAATCACGTCGGCGCCGCCGGCGATGCCCGCGCCCAACGCCAGCCAGCCGGCGCGGTGACCCATGATCTCGACCACGATGATGCGGTGATGGCTGTGCGCGGTGCTGTGCAGACGGTCGATGGCGTCGGTGGCGATGCCGAGCGCCGTATCGAAACCGAAGGTGGTGTCGGTCAGTGCCACGTCGTTGTCGATGGTTTTTGGCAGGGTCACGATGTTGAGGCCTGCCTGCTGCAGGCGCAGCGCATTCTTCATGGTTCCGCCACCACCCAGGCAGACCAGGCAATCGAGCTGATTGGCATGGTAGTTGGCGACGATGGTCTCGGTCATGTCCAGCACCTTGCCGTTCACCGGCATCTTGTGCGGCTTGTCGCGGCTGGTACCGAGGATGGTGCCGCCGTGGGTGAGGATGCCGGATAGCGCTTCGCCTTCCAGCGCCATGGTGCGGTTTTCCATCAGGCCGCGAAAGCCGTCGCGGAAACCGATGATGTGCATGCCGTAATGCGACACACAGGCCTTGCCGACGCCGCGGATGGCGGCGTTGAGACCCGGTGTGTCGCCGCCGGAGGTAAGAATGCCAATGGATTGGGTCATGGTCGTTGCCTGGTTGCTTTTGAATGCGTCTTGCCGCGCGCCAGAAAATACACGCGCGCGCACCCTCAACACCGGGGTGCAAAAGAAATGGGGGTGCCAGGAAAACCTAACTCCTGAACAGGGAAGAAGCTTAAACCATAAGGTGGCCGTTCACGAATGACGGCTGGCTGACGTGAAGCAGCCCTTGCGGTCAGTCGCTCTGACCACGCTCAGGATCCCTGCACAGTGCCGCTTTTGCACAGCAATCGGAACACGGCCAAAAAATTGGCCGCACCCGAAGATGCGGCCATTCCATTGTCTCCAGCCTCCTTGTGGAGGCTGGTTCGGCGTCACTCAGTTGAGCACGCGCAGTTCGACCCGGCGGTTTTGCGCACGACCTTCGGCGGTGCCGTTGTCGGTGACAGGCTGGCTCTCGCCATAGCCCTTGGCCGTCAGTTGCCCGACGGCGACACCCTTGTCAACGAAGTACTTCATGACGGCCTTCGCACGGCGTTCGGAGAACTGCTGGTTATAAGCAGCAGAGCCACTGCTGTCGGTGTGACCGGCCACCTCGACCTTGAGGGCCGGATAGCGCTTGAGGATGGCGACGGCATCATCGAGGATGGCGGAAGCATCGTCATGCAGGACATCCGAGTCGTTGTCGAAGTTCACGCCCTTGAGGACGATGGTGTTCAGAAGCGTACAGCCCTTGTTGTCCACTTTGTCACCAGCCGGCGTGTCGAGGCACTGATCGAGGCCATCGACGATCCCGTCCCTGTCGCCATCCGTTTCGCAACCGTGCGCGTCAACCTTGCGGCCTGCGGGCGTCTCGGGGCACTGGTCGGCACCATCGACGATGCCGTCCTTGTCGCCATCGAGTTCGCAGCCGCGGCCGTTGACCTTGCGACCTGCCGGGGTGTCGGGACACTGATCGAGGGCATCGATGATCCCGTCCCCGTCGCCATCCAGTTGGCAGCCCAGGGCGTCGACCTTGCGACCTACAGGCGTGCTGGGACACTGGTCGAGGCCATCGACGACGCCGTCCTTGTCACCATCCAGTTCGCAGCCGTGCGCATCGACCTTGCGGCCTGCGGGGGTGTCGGGGCACTGGTCGGCACCATCGACGACGCCATCCTTGTCAGCGTCGAGTTCGCAGCCGCTGGCGTCGACCTTGCGACCTGACGGCGTGTCGGGGCACTGGTCGAGGCCATCGACAACGCCATCCTTGTCGCCATCCTTGTCACTGTCGAGCTCGCAGCCGCGGGCGTCGACCTTGCGGCCTGCCGGCGTGTCGGGGCACTGGTCGAGCGCGTCGACGACCCCATCCTTGTCGCCATCCGGTTCGCAGCCCTGGGCATCGACCTTTCGACCTGCGGGCGTGTCAGGGCACTTGTCGAGGCCATCGACGATCCCATCCTTGTCGCCATCCACTTCACAGCCCTGGGCGTCGACCTTGCGGCCTGCCGGCGTGCCGGGGCACTGGTCGAGACGGTCGGCCACGCCATCACCATCAGCGTCCGGTTCACAGCCGGTGAAGTCGACCTTGCGGCCGGCCGGGGTGCCAGGGCATGCGTCGAGACGGTCGACCACGCCATCACCATCGGCGTCCAGTTCACAGCCGACGGCGTTGACCCTGCGGCCTGCCGGGGTGCCGGGGCACTGGTCGAGACGGTCGACCACGCCATCACCATCGGCGTCCAGTTCACAGCCGACGGCGTCAACCTTGGCCCCGGCCAATGTACCGGGACAGCGGTCATTGTCATCGGTCACTCCGTCGCCATCGCTGTCAGGTGCCGTGCAGGGCGCATCCAGCAGGCCCTTGCCCGGGCAACCGATGGTCCGGTAGAGGTCATAATCGGAGGTGATCCCTGTCTTGCTCGCGGGGTTGGAAGGATCGTAATAGCGTCCGTCCGCGGCCAGCGCAGGCATCGCTGCGCCTGCGAGGCTGAGGAAAACGAGGACGACGAGGGATTGGGTGCGCATCGTGAAACTCCTTGGCAAGGCCATCATTGGAAGGCGTGCGTCCAATTTGAAACACGCCTGACAATCAATTAGTCCAGGCCGTTAATTTCTGCAATATGACCGACGACCTGGAGCCGATATTCTAGTGCCAAAATTGGGCAGCTACCGGGCATATCGTGAGGTAAGCATGACCATTCGATAAGGGGCGACAAGCAAGCTCCCCCACGGCAGCGCCCCCTGCCCAACGAGTGTCCTGCGCCTTTTACCGCATCATCCCCGGGAAACCACAATGTATCCTTTTCAGCACGGCAAGGTGATTTCGCCCGCGACTTCCTGCCGCTGCTCGGGCGCCGCGAAGACGCCGACACCCTCGTCTTAAGCCATCGCCTAATGCGCAAAGGCGACACCAAAGTCGGACTCACCGTGAAGAACCGGCTCGACGCTGGCGACCCCGTGGACGTGCTGAACCGTCTGCTACCACTTCGGCGCGAGGCGGCGCATCGCCTGACGGCAGCGTGATGCCCGGCGGAGCCACGCCTGGCCCGTGGACTTCATGTGCCCGTAAAAGGCTAATCCCATCCTTTTGACTGGAATTCGTCTTGCTCCATGGCTATACATAGATGATGCTTAATAGGACCGGGCACGACAGGAAACTGAAATGAAGAAAACCATCGCGGCAGATTCCGTGCAGCCCTTTGCCCTGCTGCTGTCGATCCTGATGACGCTGGTTGTGGCATTGACCGGATGCGGAGGGGGTGGAGGCGGGGATGACGACGAACCTCCCGCCCCGACCTACACGCTCAGCATTGACAGTCCGACCAGCGGTGACTCTTACCAGACCGATCGCGACACGGTTTCTTTGGAGGGGGTCGCCTTTGTGCCGGAAGGCTCCAGCTGCCCATGGATCGTGGGTGTGCTGCCTGCCGGGTACGATGTCAGCTGGACCAACAGCACCAACGGCACGAGCGGCGGTACCAGTTTCTATCTCGGCTGCCTGTTGCAGGTTCACGTGATCTGGAAGTCGTGGCCGATTCCGCTCGCCATGGGTGCCAATACGATCACAGTCACGGCCAGGGACGCGGCGGGGAATGTCGCGTCCGATACGCTGGTGGTCACCCAGGTGCCGGATGTGACCGCGCCGAGCGTGGTTTCGGTTTCCCCCGTCGACGGCGCGAGCAACGTGCCCGTCAATACCAGCGTGACCATCACCTTCGACGAGGAACTGGATCCGGCGAGCGTCAGCGCCAGCACGATCACCCTGCGCGACAATGGCGGCAACCTGGTTCCCGCTTCGGTGAGCTACCTTGGCTATTCGCTCAGTGCCCGCCTCACCCCGACGAACCTGCTCGCATACAGTGCCTCCTACAGGGCAACCGTCACCACGGACGTGAAGGACAAGGCGGGGAATCCTCTGGCGTCCCCATATGTCTTCTCCTTCACCACCGGTGCCAACCCCGACGTCACGCCGCCCGTCGTGCAGTCGGTCGCCCCCGCGAGCGGAAGTTACTGTGCCTCGACCAGCGGCGCGGTGACCGCCACCTTCAGCGAGGGACTCGACCCGTCCACGGTCGACGGCAGCACCTTCACCGTCACCGGTCCCGGCAATCAAGCCGTATCCGGCACGGTGTCCTACCTCAACCTGGCCGCCGCCTTCACGCCCGATGCGGCCCTGCCCCTGTCGACGCCGTTTACTGCGACGCTGAAAACCGGGATACGCGATCTGGCCGGCAATGCGCTGGCCGCGCCCTATTCGTGGAGCTTCACCACCGCCGGGTCCCAACTGGGCGGCTGGACACCAACCAGCCCGACGGGAGCGCCCTTCGCCCGTTCCTACCATGTCGCAGTGTGGACCGGCAGCGAAATGATCGTGTCGGGCGGCCTCGCCTGGGATACCGACTGGGACAGGTTCGATTACACCACCCAATACGGCCGATACAACCCCGGGACCGGCATCTGGAGCGTTGCGAGCGGTGCGCCGGCGGGTACCAACCAGAAGGCGGTATGGACCGGTTCCCGCATGCTGGTCTTTGGCGGCTATCAGGCAGGCGAGGCGCTGACGAGGGGTGCCGCCTACGACCCCGGGGCGGATGCGTGGTCGGCATTGTCCACGGCCGGCCAACCGAGTGCTCGATATGATCACACGGCGGTATGGACCGGTAGCGAGATGATCGTCTGGGGTGGCCGAATCGGTTCGGGCTCGACGACTGGTCTGGGAAATGGCGCCCGCTACAACCCCGCAACCGACACTTGGCAAGCTGTGTCGATGACCGGCGCCCCATCGCCGCGTTATGGGCACAGCGCCGTGTGGACGGGGTCGGAAATGATCGTTTGGGGCGGGAGCTCTTTGGGGGATGGTGCCCGCTACAACCCCGCGACCGACACCTGGACCCCCATCAGCACGACCGGCTCGCCCTCGCCTCGGCTCGACCACATGGCCGTGTGGACGGGTGGCGAAATGATCGTCTGGGGCGGCTGGACGAACAGCGGCGGGATCTACAATCCGGCGAGCGACACTTGGCGCCCGACCGATTTGGCATGTGCTCCTTCGGCGCGCTCCAAGGTGCCGGCCGTCTGGAGCGGATCGAGAATGGTCCTGTGGGGACCGGGTGATGGCTACGCCTTCGACCCGGTGGGAAACGTCTGGCAGCAGGTCTCGGCCGTTAACGCGCCTTCTTCACGCAACGGACACAGTATGGTCTGGGCGGGGGGCAAGGCGATCGTCTGGGGCGGAACGGACGGGGGCGTATTGAGCAGCGGCGGCATTCTCACGCCTTGAGGGGCCCCTGACACGGGCAAGCGTCAAATGGGGTTCCCTTCACAGGCCGGGCCAGAGGCCCACGATGGCCCCGGATCCAACGCCTGCCGTGCATTTGACAAACAAGGAGAAGAGCATGATCAAGAGCCCGTCACCCATGCGGTTGCCCGTGTTGGCGCTGTTCGTGGTGTTCCTGGCCGCCTGCGGTGGAGGCGGCGGTGATGACGTCATACCGCCTTTCTGGCTTGAAGACGGCATCGTCCTTGCCGACCTCAACAACGACGGCCTTACCGATGTTGTCGTGGCAAGGACCTACATTTCCGGCCCCCCGCCGCATCCGGGTTCGATCGACGTCTACCTTCAAACGCCGAGCCACACGTTCGGTGTGCCGGTCAGTCATTCGGTTGGCAGCGATCCCTGGAACCTAGCCATCGGCGACGTCAATGGCGACGGCAAACCGGATATCGTGGTTGCCAACTCCAACTCGGGCGATGTCTCGATCCTTCTCCAGAATGCAAATGAAACCGGCAGCTTCGTGCCCGCGCAGCCTGTCACAACAGGCGGAACGCCGTATGCGGTAGCGATCAGCGACTTCAACGGTGACGACTACGCGGACCTCGCCGTGGCGCTTCAGAATACCGGCGGTGGCGCCGTCGTGCTGCTGCAGAACCCCGCCGCGCCCCTTTCCTTTCAGTCACCCATCACGCTGCTGAACGGCACGGGTGCGACAGCGGTTGCTGCCGGGGATCTCAATCACGACGAACGGCCGGATATAGCCGTCAATGGCAGCACGGCAACGGTATTTTTCCAGGAGGCCACAGGCGGCACCTTTGGCCCGGCGGTGCCGCTCGCCGCGGGGATCCGTCCCACTGCTGTCGCCATTGATGACATCGACGGTGACGGATTCAATGACCTCTTGGTGTCAAACGGCGGCAGTTCGACGGACGGCAGCGGCGCCTCGGTTTCGGTACTGAAGCAGAATTCCGCCAGTCCGGGCAATTTCATTCCGGCAGAGAATCATCCCGTGGCGAACGGAGCCCAGCATCTGGCCGTCGGCCAACTACTGGGTACGTCGGGGCCAGACCTTGCTGTGATTTCCCTCGTTTACTCGTCTCTGGAGGAGCCATCGACCGTGAGCATCCTGGAAAATCAACCCGCAGCGAACTTCACCGTTCGACAGGTCCTGGCGGGTCCATTTGTAGGCAACTTCATTGCCATCGGCGATATCAATGCCGACGGCCTCCCGGATATCGTCGTCAACGACGGGCCCCAGGTTTGCCTGCAAAACTCATCGTCCCCGGGGAGCTTCAGTCCAGGCGTTCCACTGCCCTGAACTTCGGTCATCACGCTGCTCGCGGCTGCTGCTTAGCCGCGCGGAGTGCGAGGCTACCTGCTCATTTTCATGGAGCCGCAGTGGATCAGAATGATCTGATCCGCGGCTTTTGCGGATAGCCGGGACCGATTCCTGCGAAGGCTGGCCCGGCAATTCTGATGGTTGTTTTGAGGTGCTGTCTGGCAGCGCCCCTCACCCCGGCAGGGCGATTTTCTGGTCGGTGCTGAACTGGTAATCGTGGAACACGTGCTCTGCGCTCAGGACCTGATAGCTGCCGTCGTCGAGGCGCCTGCTGGTATCTTTCAGGCGCCAGGTGGTCTGGCCGCAGGTCCAGATGTCGAAGTTGCGCATGTGGGTGCACAGGCAGGTCTTGTCCTTGACCGAAATCTTCTTCGCAGCGGGATGCAGAGCGACTTCGCGGTTGTAGGCGTCGATGTAGGAGCACTTGCCGTTGGCGTCGAGGAGGTAGCCGTAGGCTTCGCAGTTGGGGCGGATGCCGGCGCCGATGCCGGGGCTGCTCTTGATCATGCGCATCGGATAACCGGTCGGCGAAATGGTGTTGACCTCGATGTCGTCTTCGTTGGCCGTGAAATATTCCTGCTTGACCTTGTCCGGAAGACCGCATTCCTGGGTGACGGTGAAGCGCGTCGCCACCTGCACGGCGGCCGCGCCCTGTTCGAGGAAAGCCGCGGCGTCGCTGCCGGTGAAAATGCCGCCGGCGGCGATCACCGGGATGTCGAGCTGTTCGTTTTTCAGGTAGGTCAGCACCTCCCCCATGATGGTGGCGAGGTCGTATTGCGCCCAGTCCAGGCCGAAACCGAGGTGGCCGCCGGCGAGCGGCCCTTCCACCACGATGAAGTCCGGCAGGCGGTTGAGCCGGGCGTTCTTGCGCAGGAACATCGCCAGCGCGCGCGGCGAGGAGACGATGATGCCGAGCTTGGCGTCGCGGAAGCGCGGGTGGTCCTCGATCAGGCCGAACGAGCCGAGGTGCAGGCCGGCGGATAGCGTGATGCCGTCGATGCCGGCGTCGAGCGCGGCGGTCAGGCGCATGCGCAGCGTCTCACGCGGCAGGTTCATGGTCAGCTTTTCCATGCAGTTGATGAAGATCATGCCGTCGCCGCGCTTGGCTTCCATGGTCTTGCCGACATGGTTGCGCGTGGCCTCTTCCAGCACCGCGAGGTTGAAGTGGACATCGGACTTGTCGCTGCTGGCGACGTTGGCCTTGTACTGCTTGAGCTTCTGGCTGACGAATTTGGTGTCGAAGCGGGTGTCGGACACGGTCTGCACCATGGCGTCGGAGATGTGGCCGATGCCGCCGAGGCGCGCTGCCTCGAGCGCCAGCTCGGCGGTCGAAATGTCCACTCCCATGCCGCCGATGACGATCGGCACCAGTTCCTGTTTGCCGAAGCGCAGGCGGAAATCATCCACGCGTTTCATTCTGTTCCTTACGATATCTGTTGGCGGGCCTGACCGCTGCCGATGGCAAGCTACCAGTCCACGATCGACTACCCATAGCGAATTGTACCCATACGCCGGCCCGATCGCATCGTGAAGGATCGGGCCCGCTGCGGGCGCGCTCCTGCCCTGCCGCAGGATCAGCGCATCGAGCCGCCGTGGCCTATGAAGCGCCGCGTGGCCG
>JBGSTQ010000370.1:0-6894 GCA_041736375.1 Thiobacillaceae bacterium | reverse complement strand
CACCGCCAGCGGTTCGTTCAATCTGCTTGCGGCACAGTCCACCGACAACAGCAGCCTGCACGTCGGCATCGATACCAGCAGCGCCGGTGCCAAGAGCGGCAGCGCGACGATTGCACTGGTCTCCGACGGTACGGGCACCAGCGGTCTGGGCACCACCAATCTGCCTTCGCAGACGGTGAATGTCTCCGGCAACGTGTATCGGCTGGCGCAGGGCGATACCACGCCGCTCATAGTCGACTTCGGCAATCACCGTGCGGGTGATCTGGCGCCCAGCCAGACGCTCACCGTCCAGAACCTGGCGGCCAACGACAGCTTCTCCGAAAGCCTCAACGCCAGCTTCGATACCCCCACCAACGCCGGGATCACCACCAACGGCAGCATCAACCTGCTGGCCGCCGGCGGCAGCGACACCGCCAGCATGTCGGTCGGCATCGACACATCCAGTGCCGGCGCCAAGAGCGGCACCGTGGCGGTGATCTACCAATCCGATGGCGTCGGCACCAGCGGCTTGGAGGCCATTGCCGCCGGCATCCAGACTGTGAATGTCTCCGGCAATGTCTACCGCCTGACCAATCCAGTGCTCGACACGCCCAGCTTGACCCTGGCAGCGCGTGTCGGCGATGCGTTGTTGCCCACGGCTAATGTGAGCGTCACCAACAGCTCCCCGGACGCTTTCACCGAGGGACTGAAGGCATCCTTCGACACGGCACCTGCCGGTTTCACAAATGGCGGTGCCATCACCAATCTGGCAGCCGGTAATACCGATGCTGCAAGCCTCAGCGTGAGCTTGGGGAGCACCTCCGTATCCCAAAATATCAGCGGCAATGCCCAATTGAACTTCGAGTCCACCGGTGCAGGTACCACCGGCGCGGCCGACATCTCGGTCGGTAGCCAGCTGGTTAGCCTGGTGGGCAAGGTCTATCAGCAGGCGGTTGCCCAAGTGAACACCTTGCTGGTGGACTTCGGAATCGTGCACGTAGGGGACAGCGTGGCTGGGCGCAATGTGGAGGTGCAGAACACGGCGGCTGTCGCGGCTCTCAATGACGCACTGACGGGCAGTATCGGCGGGGCCGGCGGACCCTTCTTCGCCTCCGGCAACCTGGGAGCGGGCGTGCTTGCAGGCCAGACTGACAGCTCCAGTCTGAACGTAGACCTGGACACTGCCGCCTCCGGCATCTTCAATGGCAACGCCACGGTCAGCCTGGCCAGCCACAACCCGGACATGGCGGACCTGTCCTTCGGCGGCATCACCGTTAACCTCGCCGGACAGATCAACAACTACGCCAATCCGGACTTTGACCTGCTCTCCGGCGCAGGCAGCCTCAGTGGCAGCGGCTTGTCCTTCACCCTCGATCTGGGCAATGTGTTCGAAAACAGCGGCGTCATCACTTTGCTGCTGCAAATGGACAACGATGTCGTCGGTCCGGCAGATTTGATCGACGGTGCTTACAATCTAAGCGCGGTGGATGAATTCCTCCTGTTCGGCTTTGGCGCTTATGCCAATCTGAGCGCGGGTCAGGCGCAAGGCGGCCTGCAGGTGAGCTTCAATACCGATGCGCTGGGTCTGGGGCTGTTCACAGACACCGTGCTGATGGATGTGCTGGCGCACAATGCCAGTGGCTATGAAGACAGCTTCCAGGTGGCCTTGAACCTGCGCGGACAGATTAATGCCCGCGACGGCGCCGTGCCCGAACCCGAGAGCCTGCTCTTGATGGCGATCGGCCTGGCCGCGTTGATGATCGCGCGCCGCCGCCGGGTGACGTTGCATTAACAGGCAGTATGCGCAGCCGTTGTAATATCCAGACTTCGCAAGCAACCTGGGGAGGCAATATGCAAGGTGTAGTACAAAAACTGTTGACGGGTGGAAGCGTGGTTTTCCTGGCGCTGGTGCTGGTGAATATCGGGCTTTTTACGACGAATCAGGATATGCAGGGAAAGGTGGCGGAGCGGGGTCAGTACATCCAGCAAAGTCTGGGACTGGAAAAAATCTATCAACCCTTGGTGCGTGCACTGGCGGAACTTGCAGCGAGTCGTAACGATGGCCAGATCAAGACATTGTTGAACGAACAGGGCATCAGTTTTAATGCGACACCGCAGCAACCCACAGCCAACAAACAATAACGCTCCACGGAGTCCGACATGACACAAGATAGCCAAATAGCACATTCACTACCGCTGCTACTCGTCATCATTGCATCGATTGTCTGGTCAGCCTTTCAGGCAACGCAGCTTTACAAGGAACGGCAGAATTTGAAGACTCTCTACGACAATCAGGAACAAATTGTCACTAATGCAAAAAAAATGCGCGCGCAGCTTGATGTTATCGCGGCAGGCACCCAGCGTCTGGCCGACCAGGGTAATGCCAATGCACAATTGATTGTGCAGCAACTGGCGAAAAACGGCATCAACATCAATCCAGACGCCCAGGCACAGGCAGCACCGAAGTAGTTCTCCTCCTGCTTCACTGCCGGGTTCGAATGAATGCGGTATCTGGTGTAGCGGGTTAAAAAACTAGCCGGATAATTCTTCGCGCCTGAGCATGAAAACAAACTGGTCGCCGCCTTGGGTGTCGAGCCAGGTGAAGGGCATGGAGGGGTAGGCGGCTTTGAGGGCGTCGCGGTTGTGGCCGATTTCGACCACCAGCAGGCCGCCGGGGTTGAGGTGGGCTTTGGCCTGGGCGAGGATCTGCCGCGTGGCGTCCAGGCCGTCCTCGCCCGAGCCCAGTGCCAGTGCCGGTTCCGCCTGATACTCCGGAGGCAGCGCGGCGACCGATTCGGCGTTGACGTAGGGTGGATTGCTGAGGATGAGGTCGTAGGTTCTGCCATCCAGCGCCCTGAACATATCCGATTCGACGAGTTCGATGCGGTCCTGCAGACCGTAGTCGGCAACGTTCTTCGCCGCGACCTCCAATGCGTCCTTCGACAGGTCGACCGCATCGACCTCGGCATGGGGGAAGGCGAGAGCCGCCAGGATGGCGAGGCAGCCGGAACCGGTGCATAAATCCAGTGCGCTCGACACCTCGTCAGGATCATCCACCCACGGCGCCAATTGCTCGTGCAGCAGTTCGGCGATGAAGGAGCGCGGCACGATCACCCGTTCGTCGACATAGAAGCGGTGCTCGCCGAGCCAGGCCTCGTGGGTCAGATACGCCGCCGGCAGACGCTCGCTCACCCGGCGTTCGATCACCGCCTGCACCTCCTCGGCTTCGCCATGGGTCAGGCTGGCGTCGAGGAAGGGATCGAGCCGGTCGAGCGGCAGATGCAGGGTATGCAGGATCAGGTAGGCCGCCTCGTCGAAGGCGTTGTCCGAGCCGTGGCCGAAAAACAGCTCCGCCTCGTTGAAGCGCGACACCGCAAAGCGCAGCCAGTCGCGTACGGTGATGAGGGATTCGGTGTCGTCGAAATACTTCATGGAGTCAGCAGCTTTTCCAGGGTCTTCTGGTAGATCGTCGCCAGCCGCTCGATGTCCTCCACCGCGACGTGTTCGTTCAGTTTATGGATGCTGCTGTTGAGCGGGCCGAACTCGACCACCTCGCGACAGATGTCGGCGATGAAGCGTCCGTCCGAGGTGCCACCGCTGGTCGACGGTTCCGGGGTGAGGCCGGTGACCTCGCGGATCGCCTCGCCCAGCTTCTGGCACAGTTCGCCGCGCGGGGTGAGAAAGGGCTTGCCCGACAGGCTCCAGTCGATCTCGTAGCTGAGACCGTGGCTGTCGAGGATTTCGTGCATCGCGTCCATCAGCCCGTCGGCGGTGCTGGCGGTGGAATAGCGGAAGTTGAACTGGATCTCGACCACGCCGGGGATGATGTTGGTGGCGCCGGTGCCGGCATGGATATTGGAAATCTGCCAGGTGGTCGGCGGGAAGTAGGCGTTGCCTTCGTCCCACATGGTGTCGGCCAGCTCGGCGATCGCCGGCGCGGCGAGATGGATCGGGTTCTTCGCCAGATGCGGGTAGGCGATATGGCCCTGGACGCCCTTGACGCGCAGCGTGCCGGACAGCGAGCCGCGCCGGCCATTCTTGATGGTGTCGCCGAATTCGGCCGCGCTGGTGGGCTCGCCGACGATGCAGTAGTCGAGCCGCTCGCCCCGGGCCTTGAGGGCTTCGACGACTTTCACCGTGCCGTCGGTGGCCGGACCTTCCTCGTCCGAAGTGAGCAGGAACGCGATCGAGCCCGGGTGATCCGGATGCGCGGCGAGGTAGCGTTCGGTGGCGGTGACGAAGGCCGCATCCGAGGTTTTCATGTCGGCGGCGCCGCGTGCGTAGAGCTGGCCGTCGCGCACCGTCGGTTCGAAGGGATCGGACAGCCACTGGTCGAGCGGCCCGGTCGGCACCACGTCGGTGTGGCCGGCGAAGCAGACCACGGGGGAAGTCGTGCCCTTGCGCGCCCACAGGTTGTCGACGCCGTTGTGGCGATGGCGTTCGACATGGAAGCCGAGCTTCTCCAGGCGCGCGGCGATGAGGTCGTGGCAGCCGGCGTCGTCGGGAGTCAGGGATTTCCGCCTGAGCAGTTCGACCGCCAGCGCCAGGGTTTCGCTGGCAAGGATTCCATCCTTGGGGGTTTCATTGGGCATGCAGGATCAGGCTCCGAATAGGGCTTGGTATTGATCTTCGGCAAAGCCGAGATGATAGCGGCCGTCGTACTCCAGCACCGGGCGCTTGATCACGCTGGGCTGGGAAATCATCAGGGCAATGGCGCCGGCTTCATTGTCGGCGGCAGCCTTTTCGGCATCGGAGAGCTTGCGCCAGGTGGTGCCGCGCGTATTGAGCAGCGCCTGCCAGCCGGTCTGGTTGCCGACCTTGCGCAGCCACGCCGCATCGACGCCCTGTTTCTTGAAATCGTGGAAGGGCACGTCGTGGCCATGCTCGGCGAGCCAGGCACGGGCCTTCTTCACCGTCGTGCAGTTGGGAATGCCATAGAGGGTCAATTGATCGTGGCGCTTCATGGTCATGGATATCCGCGACGGCAAGTGCCGCACAAGGACGTAAAATCGGGAAAAACCAAAGACGCGATTCTACCCGAGCCGATGCATCCTGCCGTTCATTCCCATGCCGCTCCGCCGCCACTTGGCGAACCCAGCCTGCGCTCGATCAGCCGGCTGTTTCCCTACCTGTGGGAATTCCGCGGCCGCGTGCTGCTGGCGATGGCGCTGCTGATCGGCGCCAAGCTGGCTTCGGTGGCGGTGCCGCTGGTGCTGAAGGAAATCATCGACGCGCTCGACAAGCCGCGCCCGGAACTGGTAGTGCCGCTCGCCTTCATTCTCGCCTACGGCGTGCTGCGCTTTGCCAGCACCACCTTCGCCGACCTGCGCGACGTCATCTTCGCCAAGGTCACGCAGCGCGCGATGCGGCGCATCAGCATGGCGGTGTTCGACCACCTGCACGCCTTGTCGCTGCGCTTCCATCTGGAGCGGCAGACCGGCGGCATCACCCGCGACATCGAGCGCGGTGCCCGTGCGGTCTCCAGCCTGGTCGGCTACCTGCTGTTCCGCATCGCGCCGACGGTGCTGGAAATCCTCATGGTGGCGGGCATCTTGTTCGTCAAGCTCGACTGGGTGTTCGGGCTGATCACCCTGGTGACGCTCGCCGCCTACATCGGCTTCACCATCACCATCACCGAATGGCGCACCCAGTTCGTGCGCCGCGCCAATACGCTCGATTCGGAAGCCTACGGCCGCGCCATCGACAGCCTGCTCAACTACGAGACGGTGAAGTATTTCGGCAACGAGAAATACGAGGCGAAGCGCTACGACGACAGCCTGATCGAGTGGGAAGACATGTCGCTCAAGTCGCAGCGCTCGCTGGGTTACCTGAACGCCGCGCAGGCCGGCGTGATCGCCATCGGCGTGACGCTGATGGTGCTGCGCGCCGCCAGCGGCGTGGTCGAGGGCACGCTGACCCTGGGCGACCTGGTGATGGTCAACGCCTTCCTGCTGCAGATGTTCCAGCCGCTCAGTTTTCTCGGGGTGATGTACCGCCAGATCAAGGAATCGATCACCGACGTCGAGCGCATGTTCGCCCTGCTCAAGCGTCCGCGCGAGATCGAGGACAAGCCCGACGCGCGCGAGCTCGACGTCGTGGCCGGCGAGGTCAGGTTCGACCACGTCAGCTTCGCCTACAACCCCGACCGGCCGATCCTGTACGACGTCAGCTTCGTCATCCCAGCCGGCAAGACCGTGGCGGCGGTCGGTGCCAGCGGCGCCGGCAAGTCGACGCTCGCTCGGCTGCTGTTCCGCTTCTACGACGTCGGCGCCGGCAGCATCAGCATCGACGGCCAGGACATCCGCCACGTCACCCAGGATTCGCTGCGTGCCGCCATCGGCGTGGTGCCCCAGGACACCGTCCTGTTCAACGACACCATCTACTACAACATCGCCTACGGCCTGCCCGATGCCAGCCGCGAGGAAGTGGTCGAAGCCGCGCGCGCCGCCCACATCCTGCATTTCATCGAAAGCCTGCCGCAGGGCTGGGATACCGTGGTGGGCGAGCGCGGGCTGAAACTCTCGGGCGGCGAAAAGCAGCGCGTGGCGATCGCGCGGACGCTGCTGAAGAATCCGGCGATCCTGATACTCGACGAGGCGACGTCGGCGCTCGACACCAAGACCGAAAAGGCCATCCAGGCCGAGCTGCTGGAAATCGCCCGCAGCCGCACCAGCCTCATCATCGCGCACCGGCTTTCCACCGTGGTCGAGGCCGACGAAATCCTGGTGATGGACGGCGGGCGCATCGTCGAGCGCGGGCGGCACCCCGAGCTGCTGGCGCGGAACGGCGTCTATGCCCACATGTGGGCGCTGCAGCAGCAGGCCGAGGAAGAAACGGCCTGATGGCCCCTCTGCTGCAGCCCGGCGTGCCACGCCGCGAAGTGTGGGCCTGGGCAATGTACGACTTCGCCAACTC
>JBGSTQ010000369.1:0-6550 GCA_041736375.1 Thiobacillaceae bacterium | reverse complement strand
GACGCCACTGCGGGTGCGCGCGTGGCGCCCGACCAGCACGTTTTCGAGCGCGGTCATCTCGGCGAACAGGCGAATGTTCTGGAACGTGCGCGCCACTCCTGCCTGCAGCACTTGATGGGGTTTTCGTCCATCCAGGCGGGTGGTGTTCAGGCGAATCTCGCCGCGGTCGATCGAATACAGGCCGGTGAGCGCATTGAAAAGCGTGGTCTTGCCCGCGCCGTTTGGGCCGATCAGACCGAAAATCTCGCCCGAGTGAACCTGCAGCGAAATGTCGGATAGCGCCTGCAAGCCGCCAAACGCCTTGCTCACGGCGGAAACAGTCAGCAGCGCACTCATCCCTTCGCGTCGGCGAATTCCTGGCGGCGACGCGCCGAGGGAATCAGCCCGGCGGGGCGATACAGCATAACCGCCACCAGCGCCAGGCCGAACAGCAGCATGCGCAAATCCGCCGGGTCGACGTAAATCTGGCCGAACAGGTTGCGCTGCCAGTCGCCGGTGTAACGCAGTGCCTCGGGCAGCAGCGTCAGCAGCAGCGCGCCGAAAATCACCCCGGGGATATGCCCCATGCCGCCGAGCACGATCATGCACAAGATCATGATTGATTCCATGAGATTGAACGATTCTGGGCTGATGAAGCCCTGGAAGCTGGCAAACAGGCCGCCCGCCAGCCCACCGAAAGTGGCGCCCATGGCGAACGCGAGCAGCTTGAGATTGCGTGTATTGATGCCGGTTGCGGCGGCGGCAACCTCATCCTCGCGGATGGCGACCCAGGCACGCCCGATGCGCGAATCTTCCAGCCGCATCGAAATGAAAATCACCGCCAGCGTCAGCAGCAGAAACAGGTAATAGGTGAGATGGACGCCGGTGAAGGTGAAGCCGAGGAGTTCGTGCGGCTGGCTCAGGCTGACGTTGCCCAGACGTACCGGATCGATCAGGTTGATGCCCTGCGGACCGTTGGTGATATTGATCGGCGCATTCAGGTTGTTGAGGAAAATGCGGATGATTTCGCCGAAGCCGAGAGTGACGATGGCGAGATAATCGCCGCGCAGGCGCAAGGTGGGCGTCCCCAGCAATACGCCAAACAGCCCGGCCAGCGCCGCGCCCAGCGGCAGGATCGCCCAGAACGGCAGGTGCAGGCCAAAATGCGGGCTGGCAAGCCAGGCGTAGACATACGCCCCCAGGGCATAAAACGCGACGTAACCCAGGTCGAGCAATCCGGCGTAGCCGACGACGATATTCAGCCCCAGCGCCAGCATCACATACAGCAGCGCCAGATCGAGCAGCCGCACCCACGAGCGCCCCAGCCCCACGTCCACCAGAAACGGCAGCAACGCCAGCCCCAGCGCCAGCAGCCCGAAAATGACCCAGCGCGGCTGCGATTGGTGCAACTTAAGCACGCTCGACAATGCGCGCTCCCAGCAAGCCGGACGGACGGAACACCAGCACCGCGATCAGCACGAAAAATGCGAACACATCCTGGTAATGGCTGCCGAGGAACCCGCCGGTGAGGTCGCCGATGTAGCCTGCGCCGAACGACTCGATCAGCCCCAGCAGCAGGCCGCCCAGCATTGCGCCGCCCAGATTGCCGATGCCTCCCAGCACCGCGGCCGAAAAGGCCTTGAGGCCGAGCAGGAAGCCCATGTAATAGTGTGCCAGGCCATAGTAGGCGCTGACCATGACCCCGGCCACCGCTGCCAGCGCCGAGCCGATCACGAAAGTGGCGGCGATTACCCCGTTCACATCCACCCCCATCAAACTTGCCACCTGCCGGGATTGCGCGGTGGCGCGCATGGCCCGGCCGAGCCTGGTTTTCATCACCACCAGCACGAGCATGATCATGATGCTCATGGTCAGCAGCAGGATGGCAATCTGCACATCGGTAATGTGCGCGCCGAGCACTTCATGCCGTCCCTCAGGCAGGACGGCAGGAAAGGGAATGTACTGCTTGCCCCAGATCAGCATGGCGATGTTCTGCAGGATGATCGACACGCCGATGGCCGTGATCAGCGGCGCCAGGCGCGGTGCGTGACGCAGCGGCCGGTAGGCGACACGCTCGATCAGCAGGCCTAGCGCCATGCACACCGGAATTGCCACTACGAGTCCCGCCCCCAGCACCAGCACCCCCGGCAGACCGGGCGCCGCCAGCGCCAGCGCACCGATCACCGACAGCGCCACCATCGCGCCCATCATGGTGATTTCGCCATGAGCGAAATTGATGAGTTCGAGAATGCCGTACACCATGGTGTAGCCCAGCGCCACCAGCGCGTACACACTGCCCAGCACCAGGCCGTTGATGAGTTGTTGCAGGAAAATGTCCATCTTTGCGCGCGTCGCGCCAAACCTAGTTGAACTCAGCTCAGCTTACTTGCCGCTTTGCACGGTTTCGAGCGTCTGCCATTTGCCGTCTTTGACCTGATACAGCGTCACCGCACCGCCAGTGATGTCGCCTTTGGTGTCGAAACGGATTCGTCCGGTCACTCCCTGGTGATCAGTCTTCGGCAATTCGGCCAGATACTTCGCGGGATCGCTGGAGTCGGCGCGCTTCATCGCCTCGATCAGCACATGCATGGCATCGTAGGCATAGGGAGAGTAGTTCTGGATTTTGCCGTATTTAGCCTCGAACTTGGCCTTGAACGCGCTCCCCCCCGGCATCGCGTCGAGGGGCAGACCAGGGTTGGACGCCAGCGCGCCCTCGGCATCAGCGCCGGCCAGTTCAATGAGCTTGGGAGTCTGCGCGCCATCGCCGCCGAGAAACTTTGCCTGCAAGCCGAGCTGCTTCATCTGCTTGATCATGGGCGCCGCCTGCGGATCCATGCCGCCGAAGAACACCAGGTTGGGGGCCTTGCCCTTGATGGACGTGAGGATCGCCATGAAGTCGGTCGAGCGGTCCGACGTGTATTCGCGCGCGACTACTAGACCACCCGCAGCCTTGGCGGCCTTCTCCACTTCGTCGGCGAGACCCTGCCCGTAGGCCGTACGGTCGTCGATGATGGCGATTCTTTTCGCCCCGAGTTTGGTCACCGCGTAATTTCCCAGCACGCTACCCTGCTGCGCGTCGTTCGTCATCACGCGGTACGCCGTCTTGAAACCGGCCGCTGTGTAGGCCACCGCAGTGGCCGAGGGTGAGATTTGCGGGACGCCATTGTCGGAATAAATCTTCGAGGCCGGGATCGTGGCGCCCGAATTGAGGTGGCCAATGACGCCCGCCACCCCTTCGTCGACCAGCTTTTGCGCCACCGTGGTGGCGGTTTTGGGGTCGGCCGCATCATCTTCGCTCTTCAATTCGAGCACGACTTTCTTGCCCCCCAGAGTGAGCCCCGCGACGTTGATTTCATCCAGCGCCAGACGCGCACCGTTTTCGTTGTCCTTGCCCAAGTGCGCCTGCGGCCCGGTCAGGGGGGAGGCCTGGCCGATCAGCACCACCAGATTGTCGCCTTTCTGTTGCGGCTTGTCGCCGCACCCAGCCACCAGCACGGCCGCTACCATCGCCCAACCCAGAGTGTGGCCCGTCATGTCGGTCTTCCCCGTAATCAACTAAAACGCGGGATTTATACCATAAAGCCCGCCGTGCCCGGCCTTCCCGAAGACCAGAAAACACAAGGCCGACGCGAACGTCGGCCTTGTTCTCAACCAAGAGGCTCCCGAATTACTTCAGGCTCAGAACCCACGAAACGATCTTGTTGAGATCTTCGTCCTTGACCTGCGGGCTGGGCGGCATCGGGACCTGGCCCCACACGCCTTTGCCACCGGCCTTGACCTTGGCCACCAGCCTTGCTTGAGCGCCACTGTCACCCTTGTACTTCGCGGCCACTTCCTTGAACGCCGGGCCAACGATCTTTTTGTCCACGCCGTGGCAGGACATGCAGGCGTTTTTCTGCGCCAACGCCTGGTCAGCCGACGCCACGCCAGACATCACCATCAAAGCAGCCGACGCTGCGGCAATCATCAATTTGTTCATCACAATCTCCATTCACCCAAGTTAAGAAACGTACCGCTTCAATGCGACTGCCATATTAAGCAAAAAATCCCCCCACGCAAGGTGGGGGGTTGGTTAATTGCTACCAAACCCGATGAGACATTGCTATTCCCGATCGACCATCGCACGGTAGGCATGCCAGCTGGCATGCCCCAGCCAGGGAAAAATCACCGCCATGGCAATGAAGTCGGTCGCCATGCCGACCGCAATCAGGCCGGCGATCAGGGCGCCCCAAAACAGCATTACCGAAAAATTGAGCCGGGTCGCCAGAAAGCTGGTCACCAGTGCGGTGGCGAAATCGACCTTGCGATGCAACAGCATCGGCAGCGACACCACCGAGAGGCTGAACATCATCAACGCCAGCACGCCGCCAAAAGCCAGGTAGGCCAGCACGAAGTCGGTGTGCTGCTGCACTGCGCCCAGACTGAGGAGATCGGACAGACTGCCGATGCCCGAGCCGCCAAGAAAAAGCCCGACCAGGATGGCCGAAATGCGCTCCCACACCGATAGCACGAATACCAGCATCAGAGCGAACAGCCCGAGCGACGCGGGATTGGCGCGCCAGGACAGCAGGGGAACAAGAAGATTGGGAAGCTTGTGGTGGTGTTCCAGGCGGTGGCTTACACAATAAAACACCGTCGCCAGTACCGGCGCGACAAACAGAAAACCCGAAGTCAGTGCCATGGCCAGATGCGGTTTGCCCCAGGCGCCATGCACCAGGCCATAGCCGAGCAACGCAAACACGATGCCGTAGAACAGGCTCAGTGGCCACGCCTTGAACATGTCCTGTGCACCGGCACGCAGCCAGTGCAGGGGTTGATCGATCGTCACCTTGCGGATGCCCGGCAGATTCATGCGGGCGGCTTGCAGGTGGAAGACAGCGGGTTCGGTATGTGTGATCATGATTTCTCCTGAAGACAGACAGACTGATTATTTGATAGCAGGCCCTCGTGCAGGTTCCTAACAGCAAATGCTGATTGGCCGATCAACCCGGCAATTCACTCAGGTCGTTGATCGGTGGCTGGCATGCCGTTCCGCTGCAGACCCAGGCGGCAGGGTCATCCGATTCGGGTTTGGCCAGTGCTTCCGGGAGGCTGAGGCCATTGGGCAAAGCCAGCACCATGTCGTGCGCACCGAGTGTCGGTGCCAGCGCCGTCGCCCACTCGCGTAACGCGGCCGACGGTCCGCGCAGCAGGATCACGCGCGGCGGCACCAGGGCCTCGTCCAGCACGGCCAGAAGCGTCGGATAGGCGACGGGTTGCTGGAGCAGCGGGGCATGGAACAGACGCAGACAACGCGCGCTGGCATCGAGATAGCGGGACTCGCCAAGCAGACGGCCGAGCCGCTGCAGGGCGAACGCCGCAACGCCGTTGCCCGAAGGCATGGCGTTATCGTAGCCCGGCTTGGGACGGGTGATCAGCGCCTCGTGGTCGTGGCTGGTAAAGAAGAAGCCGCCCGCTTCGCCATCCTCGAAATACGCCAGCAGCGCCTCGGCCAGCTCCCGTGCCCAGGCCATGTCAGCCGCGCGGTAGCCCGCCTGCAGCGTTTCCAGCAAGGCATCGAGCAGAAACGCATAGTCGTCGAGGTAGGCATTGAGGCGCGCTTCGCCATTTTTATAGCTGGCGAACAGGTGGCCGTTGTGCCACAGATTCCGATGCAGGAAATCGAGCGCAGCCTGGGCCTCGGCAATCCAGTCCTGACGCGCCATCACCCGCCCGGCGTGCGCCAGCCCGCCGATCATCAACGCGTTCCAGCTGGTGAGCTGCTTGTCGTCGCGCCCCGGATGCACGCGGGCTTCGCGCGCGGCGAACAGTTTGCCGCGCGCACTGTGCAGCCATGTAGCCGCCTCGGCTTCGCTTAGCCCCAGCCCGGCCGCGACCTCCATCAAAGGACGCGCGAGGATGGGGTTCCAGTGCGCGTTTTCGAAATTTGGCGGCAGGTCGAAACCGTACACGGGTGCCGCCACTGCGTACTCCTCGGCGGTAAGCAGCGCCCGCACCTGGTCCGACGCCCACACGTAGAACTTGCCCTCGTGGCCTTCGCTGTCGGCGTCGAGCGCGGAATAGAAACCGCCCCCAGGCGCGCGCATGTCGCGCAGCAACCAGCCGACGATACCCTCGGCAGTCGCTTTAAACAGCGCCTCGCCGGTCAACGCCCAGGCGTCGGCATAGAGATGCAGCAGCGGACCGTTGTCGTAGAGCATTTTTTCGAAATGCGGGATCGCCCACTGCTCGTCGACCGAGTAGCGGCAGAAGCCGCCGCCCAACTGATCGACAACCCCACCAGACGCCATTTTGCGCAGGGAGAACAGCGCCATGTCGCGCGCCTGCGTATTGCCGTGCTGGGCCAGTCGAAGCAGAAAGAACAATTCGCCCGGACGCGGAAACTTGGGCGCGCGCGAAAACCCGCCCCAAACGGGATCGAATGCCTGAGCGAGATCGCGCACCGCTTCGGCAAACAGGGCTTCGCTCAATTCAGGCAAGCGGCCGGCCGCCGGTTGCTGGCGGGCGAGCGCATCGCGCACCGCCTCGTTCTGCGCCAGCACTTCGCCACGCCGCTCGTGCCAGGCACGGG
>JBGSTQ010000362.1:0-8366 GCA_041736375.1 Thiobacillaceae bacterium | reverse complement strand
TTCACCGGCGGCTCGCTGCTGTTGCTGCTGCTGATGGCGGTGGGCTTCAGCCTGTTCACCGGCGTGTCCTGGCTCAACATCGCCGAGCGCACCGGCGAGTGGGTCGAGCGGGCCTACTGGAAAGCGATCCAGACCTGGCAGTCCTACCAGGACCGCAAGCTCGGCGAGGTCGCGCAGCAGAAGCGCGAAGCGGTGCTGCAGGAGGAAAAGAAACGCCTGGTCGAGGCGCCGCCGATCCGCATCGAACCGGTGGTCAGGGAAATCCCGCAGTCCGAGCGCGCCATCGTCGAAAGTCAGGCGCCGCTGTTCTCCGACATGCCCGATTCGCCGCTGCCGCCGCTGCACCTGCTCGATCCCGCCGAGGCCGCGGTGGAAACCGCCAGCGCCGAGTCGCTCGAGTACACCTCGCTGATGATCGAGCGCAAGCTGCGCGAGTTCGGCGTCGAGGTCAAGGTCGTTTCCGCCTCGCCCGGCCCGGTCATCACGCGCTACGAAATCGAACCGGCGATGGGCGTCAAGGGCAACCAGATCGTCAACCTGGCCAAGGACCTGGCGCGCACCCTGTCGGTGATCAGCATCCGCGTGGTCGAGGCCATCCCCGGCAAGCACACCATGGGACTGGAAATCCCCAATCCCAAGCGGCAGATGGTGCGGCTGTCGGAGATTCTCGGTTCCAAGACCTACAGCGACATGTCGAGTCCGCTCACCATCACCCTCGGCAAGGACATCGCCGGCAACCCGGTGGTCGCCGACCTGGCCAAGATGCCGCACCTGCTCGTCGCCGGCACCACCGGATCGGGCAAGTCGGTCGGCGTCAACGCCATGATCCTGTCGCTGGTGTACAAGTCCGACCCGAGCGCGGTGCGCATGATCATGGTCGACCCCAAGATGCTGGAGCTGTCGGTGTACGAGGGCATTCCGCACCTGCTCGCCCCGGTGGTCACCGACATGAGGCAGGCCGCCGCCGCGCTCAACTGGTGCGTTGCCGAGATGGAGCGGCGCTACAAACTGCTGTCCGCCGTCGGCGTGCGCAACCTCGCCGGCTACAACCAGAAGGTGCGCGACGCCAAGAAGTCCGGCCAGCCGCTGACCCATCCCTTCAGCCTGACCCCGGACAATCCCGAGCCGCTGGAGCCGATGCCGATGATCGTGGTGTTCATCGACGAACTCGCCGACATGATGATGGTGGTCGGCAAGAAGGTCGAAGAGCTGATCGCCCGCCTGGCGCAGAAGGCGCGCGCCGCCGGCATCCACCTCATCCTGGCGACGCAGCGCCCCTCGGTCGACGTCATCACCGGCCTGATCAAGGCCAACATCCCGACGCGCATCGCCTTCCAGGTGTCGTCCAAGATCGACTCGCGCACCATCCTCGACCAGATGGGCGCCGAGGCCCTGCTCGGCCAGGGCGACATGCTCTACATGCCTTCCGGCAGCGGCCAGCCGCAGCGGGTGCACGGCGCCTTCGTCTCCGACGCCGAAGTCCACCGCGTCGCCGAATACCTCAAGTCGCTGGGCGCGCCGGACTACATCGAAGGTGTGCTCGACAGCCCGGAAGAAGGGGGCGAGGGCGGCGAATTGGGCGAAGCCGGCGCCGAAGCCGACCCGCTCTACGACCAGGCCGTCGCCTACGTATTGAAATCGCGCCGCGCCTCGATCTCCTCGGTGCAGCGCCAGCTGCGCATCGGCTACAACCGCGCCGCGCGGATGATCGAGGACATGGAGCGCGCCGGCCTGGTGTCGGCGATGCAGAGCAACGGCAACCGCGACGTGCTGGCGCCGAGCGGCGAATCCTGATCGGCCGCGAACGTTCGCCGGGCAATCCGGTCCATCCCGGGTCGCTGTAAACATTCAACTGGAGTTTTCGTGCTGAAAAAATTTCTGCTCGTGGCGGGCCTGGTCCTGCCGCTGTTTGCCCAAGCCGGCGGCGTCGATCGCCTCAAGGCCTTCATCTCCGGCGCCAAGACCGCCGAGGCCGACTTCACTCAGACCGTCTCCGACAAGTCCGGCCGGGTGACCCAGAAGGCCAGCGGCACCATGGCCTTCCAGCGCCCCGGCAAGTTCCGCTGGGACTACAGTGCACCGTACGAGCAGGTCATCGTCGGCGATGGCGTCAAGCTGTGGCTGTACGACGTCGACCTCAACCAGGTCACCGTGCGCAAGCTCGGCGAGGTCATCAGCGGCACCCCCGCAGCGCTCCTCGCCGGTGACGACGCCATCGAGAAGTATTTCAGCCTGAAGGACGCTGGCCAGGGCAGTGGCCTGGAGTGGCTCGAAGCCACGCCGAAGAACAAGGACACCACCTTCGACCGCATCCGCATGGGCTTCCGCGGGGATGACCTGGCCGAGATGGAACTGTTCGACCACTTCGGCCAGCGCACCACGCTCAAGCTGTCGAACTTCGAGCGCAACCCCAAGATCAAGCAGTCCCGCTTCAAATTCACCCCGCCCAAGGGTACGGACGTCATCGGCGACGATTGAATTGTTGGATGTGGGCGGCGCCTGGCCAGAGTGCCGACGAGGCTATAAAGAAGGTCGTCGATTTACCATAGCGCGTAATCGGGGCGAGGCGCCCCTTGTATGTTTAAAGTGGCATGTCTAAGAATGACTTGCCGGGGGCGGAGGGACGAGCGCCCCATCTGGCCTCAGGCACAGACCGTGGGAGAAATCGTCCCGCCCTCACTCTAGCGCCGATCAGGAATCCATCGGCTTTCGACCGACGATCTTTGGCAAGCCAGCGCGCAAGTGAACCCCCGACAAGCCGTGTTCAACACTAGCTCGGAGGCTCAATCATGGCAATCCCCGCACAACCCATTCTCATCGGCGTCGATGTCAGCAAGGCCACCCTGGCCATCTGTTTCGGCCCCGATCAACCCGTCCAGACCCTCGACAACGACCGCAAGAGCATCGCCCGCTGGCTCGCCGCCCTGCCAGCCGAACCGGTCTGTATCGCCGCCGAGGCCACCAACACCTTTCATCTCGACCTCGTCGACCTGGCCCACCACGCCGGTCATGCCGTCTATCTCGTCGACGGCTACCGCTTGAGCCGCTATCGCGACAGCATCGGCACCCGCGCCAAGACCGATAGCAGCGATGCCCAGCTGCTGCAGCGCTATCTCGCCCACGAGCGCGACAGCCTGCGACTCTGGAGTCCTCCACCCGAGGGCTATCGCACCCTCCAGAGGCTGCTGCAACGGCGCGCTACTCTGGTTCGGGCCCGGGTCGCGCTGCAGCAGAGCCTCGCCGATCTGCCGGGGCTCAAGCAGTCTGCTGCCGCGCTGTTTCGTCAGCTCGAACGGATCGACCTGCTGATCCAGAAGGGCCTGGTCGACACCCTCACAAAGCTCGACTGGAACGCCGACTTCAAGCGCTGCCAGGGCATCGAGGGCATCGGTCCGCTGACGGCCGCGGCGCTCACCATGAGCTTCCACCGCGGCGCCTTCCGCAGCAGCGATGCCTTCGTCGCTTTCCTCGGACTCGATGTACGGGTGCGCGACTCGGGTCAGCTACGCGGACGACGGCGGCTGACCAAGAAGGGCAACCCCGAGCTCAGGCGGCTGCTCTTTCTCGCCGCCATGCAGGCCGCCCGCTCACGCAGCTGGAAGGATTTCTATCAAAGACATCTCGACCGCGGCTTCGCCAGAATTCAGGCCCTGGTGATCCTTGCCCGGAAGCTTGCCCGCGTCGCCTTCGCCTTGCTCAAGAACCAGTCGGAATACCAGCCGAGATACCTGAAGGAGGCTTGCATGGAGACATAGAATCTCCCACAAGAATGGGGTGGCAGAACACGATTCGAGGCGACGCAGGTAATTGTGGGAGGCCCGCCCTCGGGCCGATCGGATGTCATGCACTATGGTCGACTGAGTGCCGCGCATTCATGGCAAGCCACCAATTCATTCGCCCGTCGAAGGGCACGTTTGATAATCTGCGGGCTTCGACAAGCTCAGCCCGAACGGTGGTAAGTTTGGCTTTCTGAAGGATCAAGCCATGTGCCCCCAAGACCTCTTCGCCACCGAACCCGACTCCACCGGGCCGACGCTCGACCCGCACGCGCCGCTGGCCGAGCGCCTGCGCCCGCACACCCTTGCCGACGTCGTCGGTCAGACCCATCTGCTCGGCCCCGGCAAGCCGCTGCGCCTCGCCTTCGATTCCGGCAAGCTGCACTCGATGATCCTGTGGGGGCCGCCGGGCGTGGGCAAGACGACCCTCGCACGATTGACCGCGCAGGCTTTCGGTGCCGACTTCATCGCTATTTCGGCCGTGCTGTCCGGCGTCAAGGACATCCGCGAAGCCGTCGAGCGCGCGCGCATGAACCAGACCCTCGGCCGCGCCACCATCCTGTTCGTCGACGAAGTCCACCGCTTCAACAAGTCGCAGCAGGACGCGTTCCTGCCGCACGTCGAATCCGGGCTCTTCACCTTCATCGGCGCCACCACCGAAAACCCCTCGTTCGAAGTCGTCGGCGCGCTCTTGTCGCGCGCCCAGGTCTACGTGCTCAAGTCGCTGACCCCCGACGAGCTCGGCCAGCTGATGCAGCGGGCCTTGAAGGAACTGCCGGACCTGAAGCTGGGGGAGGGTGTCGACAAGATCCTCGCGGCCTACGCCGACGGCGACGCCAGGAAGCTCCTCAACCTGCTGGAACAGCTCGATATCGCTGCGCGCACCTCGCAGGTCACGGAAGTCGACGCCGCCTTCCTGGAAAACGCACTGGCGCAATCGCTGCGCCGCTTCGACAAGGGCGGCGAGAGTTTCTACGACCAGATTTCCGCGCTGCACAAAAGCGTGCGCGGCAGCGATCCCGATGCCTCGCTCTACTGGCTGGTGCGCATGCTCGACGGCGGCACCGACCCACGCTACCTCGGCCGCCGGCTCATCCGCATGGCCAGCGAGGACATCGGCCTGGCCGATCCGCGTGCGCTGCGAATCGCGCTCGACGCCATCGAAACCTATGAAAGATTAGGCAGCCCCGAAGGCGAACTCGCACTCGCCGAAGCCTGTCTCTACCTGGCCTGCGCGCCCAAGAGTAACGCCGTCTACGTCGCCTACAACGCCGCGCGCGCCTTCGTACAGAGCAACCCCTCCAACGACGTTCCCATCCACCTGCGCAATGCCCCCACCAAGCTGATGAAGGAACTGGGCTACGGCCGCGCCTACCGCTACGCCCACGACGAGCCCGACGCCTACGCCGCCGGCGAACGCTACTTCCCCGACGACCTCGAGGAGCAGCAGTTCTACCAGCCCACCCCGCGCGGTCTGGAGGGCAAGATCGCCGAGAAGCTGGCGCATCTGAGAAAGCTGGATGAGGAGGCGGGGAAGGGCTGAGACTTGGAGGATCGAAGCATGAAAACCGCAAAGCTATTTGAATACGGTCGTAGTCAGGCCGTGCGCTTACCCGCCGAGTTTCGATTCGAGGGAAAAGAGGTGTTGATCCGGCGCGATCCATCGACTGGCGATGTCATTCTCAGCCCAAGAAACCGGAAGTTTTCGGATTGGATAAAGCTGCGTGATCGGCTTTTGCCCCGTGTTCCCGAGGACGAGCTCAAATCCCTCGATAATCTGCGTGATGGCAGCCTTCTGGATGAGCGTGCCGATGCGGTACGTTCGAAGCTGGCTGAACTGGACCTGTCAGAGCAGGACATTTCTGACGCTATTGCCGTGATTCGAAAGCCAGCGGGCTGAAGCATCTTGAGAGCCGATGGGGTCGATTAAACTTCTGCGCCAGAAATCCCGATAAAAAGACTAAAATAAAGACCAAATTAAAGTCTTGAAGGGGCTTCACCATGGAACTGCTCTACACCAATGCCTCGGTCAGCATCAGCGAACTGAAGAAGAATCCCACCGCCGTCATCGAAGCAGCGGACGGTTTTCCTGTCGCCGTGCTCAACCACAACAAGCCCGCCGCCTACCTGGTGCCGGTCGCCGCCTTCGAGGCCATGATGGAAAAGCTCGACGACATCGACCTTGCCAAACTGGTCAAGCAGCGTGCGCACGAACCCACCGTCAAGGTCGAACCGGGTGAGCTATAGCCTCGAATTCCGGGAAAGCGCCTGGAAGGAGTGGAACAAGCTCGACCGTCCACTGCGTGAGCAATTCAAGGCCAAACTGCTGGAGCGATTGGACAACCCCCACGTCGAATCCAGCCGGCTGTCCGGCATGCCCGACTGCTACAAGATCAAGTTGCGTGCTGCCGGCTATCGTATGGTTTACCAGGTCTTTGACGAGCGGGTCGTGGTCGTCGTCGTGGCCGTGGGCAAGCGGGAAGACAGCGCCGTGTATCGCAAGGCCGGCAAGCGGCGGAAGTAGGCGAGGCGGAGGGAGGCAAGACGACGCGCAACATCAAGACGGCAAAGTTGTTCCGGTGAGATCGGCGCCCGCTTGACCACGAACCCCACCCTCTCCCTAACCCTCTCCCCGAGGGGAGAGGGAATCTTCCGGATGACGTCGGTGTGCTTGTACCCGCCTTGCCAAAAGTCCATAAATCCCACGAACCCCCTCCCCCTCGAGGGGGAGGGTTGGGGAGAGGGTGGACGGTCGGCTGCTTGGCTGTCGCGCTCGAATTCGCTGGTCCCCTCTGATAGAACGACTAAGCATTCGACTAAGCCCGCAAGCGGGCAAGTCGCTGGTTATCCCTAAGCCTCTCCCCGAGGGGAGAGGGAATCTTCCGGGTGACGTACGTGCGCTTATAGCCGCATTGCCAAAAGTCCATAAATGGACTAACTTTCCATTACCAGTACATTCCAACACTGGCATGGAGCCTGCAATGCCAACCCCAGCACAAGCCATCAAGCCCCAAAACAAACCCAGCAGCCGCGACCTGTCCGCCGCCGGCCTGCGCGCCTTCTTCAACATCGCGCGCGACTGGGGGCTCAACACCGACGAGCAGATGGTGCTGCTGGGCACACCGGGCCGCTCGACCTTCTTCAAGTGGAAATCCGCCCCCCAAAGCGCTGACCTCAAGCGCGATACCCTCGAGCGCCTGTCCTACCTGCTGGGCATCTACAAGGCGCTGCAGGTGCTGTTGCCTGCAACGACAGCGGCCGACGCCTGGGTGAAGAAGCCTAATACCGCGCCCCTGTTTGGCGGCAAGAGCGCGCTCGACCGCATGCTCGGCGGCAACGTGGCCGACCTGCTGGCCGTGCGCCAGTATCTGGACGCCCGCCGGGGTGGCTGGGCTTGACCTACCCCTCCACGCGCTTGAGCTGGAACCCGGCCTGGCGCGTCATCCCCAGTCGCTTTCCTTCAATCGGCCTGTTCGAGCGCGTGGCCAGCCCCGAGGATTTTGACGCCCTCTATGCGCTGGAGGCCATGACCAACGACCGCATTCGCGACGAAGTCGGCGAGATCAGCCTGGTTCCACCCGAAGAGCGGCTGTTCGGCCCCGGCAGCACCTGCATCATGGCCGCTTTTACCCATCTCAACCCGCAAGGCAGCCGCTTCAGCGATGGCAGCTACGGCGTTTTTTATTGCGCCCGCAAGCGCGATACCGCCCTGGCCGAAACCCGTCACCACTCGACGCTATTCATGCAAGCCACCCGCGAGCCGCCCCTGCGCCTGCAAATGCGGCTCTACACCGTGGAAGCCAAAGGCGAAGTAGCCGACCTGCGCCAGGCCAGCAAAACCGAATCCCGCATCGTCGACCCAGACGACTACAGCCACAGCCAAGCTATTGGCCGCAGCCTGCGGGCAAACGGCGCGCAAGGCATCCTCTATCCTTCCGTGCGCCACCCCGGAGGCGACTGTCTGGCCGCCCTGCGCACCGGCATCGTGAAGAATTGCCTGCATGCCGCCTACCTGGAATACCACTGGAACGGGAAGGGCATCGATGCGGTATACGAGGTCAATCAGTTGGCGTGACCGAAACGTGCGCCGTACATTGCTGCGATCTTCCGTTGTTACACTGAACGGACCAGACCAGGCTGACAAGGCAAGCTCAACATGAAAACCATCATCCGCATCATTCAGGCCGTCATCGGCCCGAGCAGGGAGCCCATCTCGCAATGAACGATTTCCTTTCGAACTACGCGCTGTTTCTCGCCGAAGCCGTCACCGTCGTGGTGGCGATCGTTGCCGTCGTCGCCGGGCTGGTCCTGCTGTCGCGCCGCAAGGCCAAACATGCCGGCCATGTCGAGGTGAGCGACGTCAACCGCCAGCTCGAAGCCGCCGGCGACACCATCGAGGCCCTGCGCCTGCCGAAGAAGGTGCACAAGACTCGGCTCAAGCGGCGCAAGGCCGAACAGAAGGCGCGGCTCGAGCAGGCCGAAGCGCACCCCTGCACCTACCTCATCGACTTCAAGGGCGACATCCGCGCCTCTGCCGTGGCGGCGCTGCGCGAGGAAGTCAGCGCCATCCTGCAGGCGGCTAGGCCCGGC
>JBGSTQ010000278.1:0-4608 GCA_041736375.1 Thiobacillaceae bacterium | reverse complement strand
CCGTCGACGTCAAAGGCGTGCGCGTACTGGTGGCGCGGCTCGACGGCGTCGACGCCAAAGCCCTGCGCGAGACGGCCGACAAGCTGCGCGACAAGCTGAAATCCTGCGCACTGGTGCTGGGCACGGTGGCCGATGGCAAAGTCAGCCTGATCGCCGCGGTGACGCCCGACGTCACCGGCCGGATCAAGGCCGGCGATCTGGTCAACTTCGTCGCCACCCAGGTCGGCGGCAAGGGCGGGGGCAAGCCGGACATGGCCATGGCAGGCGGTTCCATGCCGGACAGGCTGCCCGCCGCCCTGACCTCGGTCCAGGCCTGGATCGGGGAAAAACTCTCGTAACCGGGTACAGTACTTGCTACGGACAACCGTAAAGGTAGAAACCAATCTCCGTTGAACTCCTGATCCCGACGAGGACTGCAGCGCACCATGAATTCTCTGACTGACAAATTTTCGTCACGTCTTGCCCGGCTGAACCTCTTCGGCAGGGGCAATGACGATCCGCTGACCAACCTCAAGACGGCCACGCGCTGGGCCGAGCAACTGCCTGTCGGCGACCCGGTGAAGTCGCAGGGCGCCTTGCTGAAGGAACTCAAGCGGTTCAACGAAAACCTGACGGATTTCTCGAAAGAGCGACTGTCCGTGCTGATGATGCTCGACGAGAAGTCGCGCGACCTGCAGGACACCCTGGTACGCCAGTATCTGCGCAATCCGCGCATGTCGCGGCCGCTTGAAAGCCAGCTCTGGCACGCGATCTACAGCCTGTATTGGGAAACCGCGCGCGGCTACCACCTGTTTGTGCGCGATTTTGCCCGCCATGCCAAAAAATGCCCGTACGAAAGCCTGATCCCGCTGATTACGCTGCGGGCCATCCGCACGTTCGGCCTGCTGCTCAAATGGCGCGCCGTGCGTTACCTGCAGGACGGTGAAAAGCTCTGGCTGCGGCTGCACAGCCTGTATCGTGTGGCCGAAAGCGAGGGTTTCCATCGGCTCGCACAGCAGGCCTATGCCGCCGAGGAATTCCGCTGCACCTGTGAATCAGCCTATCTGCACATACTGATGCTGAACCTGGCCAATTCCGGAACGCTCTATCCGCGGCAGATCGAGCTGGTCGACCGCTGGCTCCTCAATTGGCACAGCACCCTCAAGCTGGAATCCAAGCTCGATACGGAACAGCATAATTTCGCCATCGACCTGTCGGCTGACCATGGACCCCGGCGTGTTCGCGCACCGACCAGCCAGGCACCCAAGCGCTACTGGAGCACCGCCGCGCTGCTGCCCAAACTGGCTGACATCAAGTCCGCGATCCAGCAGGGCAGTTCGCCCGCGCTGCTGGGCTTGACAGAAGACGCCCGCACCTCCGATGCCATCGACCTTCTGAAGCACCTCGAGGTTCAATGGGCCGCGCTTTCCAGCCGCGAGCAACGCCGCTCCCCCCGCGTCGCGATCAAGCGCATGGTCGATCTGGCACACGGACTCAGCAATATATTGGTCCAGTTCAAGACAGCCCCCGATGCCTCCAGCGTGTCCCCCTACGGCTACGCCCTCGATTATGTCGAAGCCAACGATGTGCGCGTCTATGGCTACGTCACCGAGCGCACGCGCGAACGCACGACAATCATGAAGGCTCCCCCGTCAGCCCTCCCGCACGACGTCGAGCGCTGGGTCATGCACGATGAAAGCGACTCCGGCTTCGGCTCCATCGTCGAAACCCCCGACAAGGACTGGCTCCGCGTCGGCGCGCTGGTCGCAGTCAAGCCGCAGGAGGGTCAGGGTTGGCGTATCGGCATCGTTCGCCGGCTTTCGCGTCTGAGCGACGACACTAGTTCGGTTGGCATCGAAATGCTGGCGAGCGAGCCGTCTCTGGTCATGCTCCACGACACCCGCACCTCGGGCTACACCGTCGATGGCTTGGACAATACCGGCGTCCAGTTGCCGATTGCCAGCCTGTGGATGACCGATAAATCGGGCACCGGCAGCCTGATCATCGATCCGGCGCATTTCCATCCCGGCGGGGTGTTCAAGATCCATGGCGTGGCCGACCACAATTATGTCGCCCTGGGCCGCCCCCTCGAGCACAGCGAAGGCTGGATGCACGTCGCGGTCGAGCCAGTGCAGGGCTGATACCGCCCCTCTGCCGCTCCCCGCGAGCGGCCCTTCTCCACGCCCAGCCGGGTTTCTGTTTGCCGCGATTTATTTAACTTTCGCTGCGTCTCTGGCACAATCGTCGAAAATCCGACAAACGTCTGACTCTCCCCTTGCGGTCGGGAACGGACGCTGCCGCGGAATAACCCGATACGGAGGATGTGTGGCCAAGACCGACAAGCCCAGCTTGCTGATCGTCGATGACGATCCGCTCATTTCCGACACGCTCACCTATGTCCTGAGCAAGGATTTCGAAATTGCCGCCGCCGAATCGCGCGCGCAGGTCAAGAGCCTGATGATGCAGCTGGGCGAACCGCCCCAGCTGGCGCTGGTGGATCTGGGGCTGCCGCCACAACCGCACAAGCCTGACGAGGGCTTTGCGTTGATTGCGGACCTGCTGAGCATCTCGCCCAGCATCAAGATCGTGGTGCTGTCTGGCCAGAGCGACGAGGCCAACGCCCGCCACGCTCGTGCGCTGGGCGCCATCGACTTCGTCGCCAAGCCCTGCGAGCCGGAGCGCCTGAAGTCCCTTTTGTTCAACGCCCTGCTGGTGCAGGATGCCGAGCGCACGGCGGACAAGGCGCCCGCCCCCGCCAAGGATTCCGGCATCGTCGGCGACAGCCCGGCGATGGACAAATTGCGCCAGCAGATCAAGCAGTACGCCGCCGCACCCTTTCCCGTGCTGATCGAAGGCGAGTCCGGCAGCGGCAAGGAGCGGGTCGCCTCCAGCCTGCACCAGTTGTCACCGCGCGCCAGCAAACCCTACCTTGCGCTCAACTGCGCGGCCATTTCGCCCACCCTCGTCGAACCAACGCTGTTCGGCTACGCCAAGGGCGCCTTCACCGGCGCCACCAGCGCGCGCGCAGGCTACTTCGAGGAGGCCGAGGGCGGCACCCTGTTTCTCGACGAAATCGGCGAACTGCCGCTGGAATTGCAGGCCAAGCTGCTGCGCGTGCTGGAAAATGGCGAATACCAGCGCGTCGGCGAAACCCAGCCGCGCTTTTCCAACGCCCGCGTCGTCACCGCCACGAACCGCGACCTGCGCGCCGAGATCAAGGCCGGCCGCTTCCGCGCCGACCTCTACCACCGCCTGTCGGTGTTTTCCATCGCGGTGCCGCCGCTGCGCGAAATGGGCGAGGACAAACACAATCTGCTCGTCCATTTCCGTGATTTTTACGCCCGCGAGGCACGCTGCCAGCCGTTCCAGCTCGACGCGCGCGCCAGGCAGATGTGGGAGGACTATCACTTCCCCGGCAACGTGCGCGAACTGCGCAACATCACCATCCGCCTCACCACCAAGTATCCCGGCATGTCAGTCAGCACCGAGCAGCTCGAAGCCGAACTCGATACCGACCAGGCCTATCCGCAGGAAATCCCGCTCGCCAACGACGGCAAGGCGTTGATCGAACTGGCGCGCAAGCAGTTGCAGACGCTGGCCAATTTCAACCTTGACGTCACCATGCGGCAATGGGAAAAAGCCTACGTCGAAGCCGCGCTCAACATGACCCACGGCAACCTGTCGCAGGCCTCCAAGCTGCTCGGGATCAATCGCACCACGCTATACAGCCGTATGCAGACTTACGGAACCGAATAGCCGTACCCCGTGTATTTCGATCATTTTGGTCTGAAAGAAGCGCCCTTCCGCATCACGCCGAATACGGAATACTGGTATCCCGGTGGCCAGCGCGGTGAAATTCTCGCCGCCCTGCTTTACGCCATCGACCAGGGCGAGGGCATCATCAAGGTCGTCGGTGAAGTCGGCAGCGGCAAGACCATGCTGTGCCGCAAGCTCGCGGCACAGTTGCCCGAGCACATCGACAGCGCCTATCTCGGCAACCCCACCCTGTCGCCCGACGACATGCTGGCCGCGATTCTGGCCGACCTCGACGTCGCCTCAACGAGTGCCGGCCGCCAGGCCAGTCTGGCCCAGCTAGACGCCGCGCTGCTGGCGCGTCACCAGGCAGGACGGCGGGTCGTGGTTTTTGTCGAGGAAGCCCAGGGCATTCCGCTCGAAAATCTCGAATTCCTGCGCTTGCTGACCAATCTCGAAACCGCCACCGACAAATTGCTGCAGATCGTGCTGTTCGGCCAGCCCGAACTCGACGCCACGCTGGCCAATCCGCGTATCCGCCAGTTGAAGGATCGCATCACGCTCAGCCTCAGCCTGTCCCCGCTGGGGGAGAACGAAGTCAGCGCCTACCTGCGCGCCCGGCTGGCGGTGGCGGGCTACCGCGGCCCCGACCTGTTCCCGCCCGCGCTGATTGCCCGGATGACCGAACTGTCGTCCGGACTGTCCCGCCGCATCAATGTGCTGGCCGACAAAACCCTTTTGGCCGCCTACGCCGAACAGACGCACAACCTCGAGCCCAGACACCTGGAAGCGGCGGCGGGGGATGCTGAAATCAAGCCGGCCGCCCCTGTTCAGGCCTGGGCATGGCGCCTTCCGCAGTCGCGCTGGATCTGGCTG
>JBGSTQ010000271.1:0-4677 GCA_041736375.1 Thiobacillaceae bacterium | reverse complement strand
GATGCCTCGCTCGCGCTGCTGGGGGACGACGACCTGGTCGTGCTTTCCGCGGATCGTCGCGAGATTGTCGGGGCCTACCCGGTGACGTCCGAGAGCACGCCGCACGAGCTGCACGTCAATGGCCACCGCATCCATGCCATGTGTGCGCTGGATGCGCTTTCGGTCGGGCCGATGTATGGCGTGCCGGTGGTGATCCGTTCGCGCTGCCGGGTGACGGGTGCGCCCATCCATATCAGGCAGGACGGGGAATGCCTCATCGAGGCCGACCCGCCGACAACCCGCGTCGGTATTCGCTGGCAGGCACCTAGCGGCAGCGCCGCGCACAGCCTGTGCATGGAGATGGTTTTTCTGCAGGACAATGACGCCGCCGCCAGATGGCATGGGGGCGACGTGCAGAACCACAGCCTCTACACCCTGGAGCAGGCGGTGGCGTTTGGTGCGCGGTATTTCAGGCCGCTGCTGTGATGCCAGCGGGCCTCGTCCTCGTCGAATGGTGCGGCTACAAGCCGAACGCCGTGTCCACGGCCTGGCGCAACTCGTCGACGCTCTGCGGCCGATGCAGCATGCGGACGCGGGTACCGTCGCCGGTGAACAGCAGCAC
Organism: Thiobacillaceae bacterium; assembly: GCA_041736375.1. Lineage (GTDB taxonomy): Bacteria > Pseudomonadota > Gammaproteobacteria > Burkholderiales > Thiobacillaceae > Thiobacillus. Next base: position 4,076 of record JBGSTQ010000271.1, on the reverse strand, counting down.
GGTGCCGTCCCTGGCCGCGTGCAGGCTGGCGAAGGCCTGCCCGTCTGCCATGCCGAGGTGCGCCACCAGAAACTCGACCTGCCCGGCGTAGTCATCGCGGATGGCGTTCATCAGTTCCATCACCGCCATGCCGCTGGCGTAATTCGCGTCATGGGCCAGCACCAGGGCGGGCCGACCCGCCCCGATCCGCGACAGGTCGGTGGGATAGGCGCCCCGCGGCAGCTGGCTCCATATCACGCTTCCGACGCTGGCCACGACAAGCAGGGTAATTATCACGTTGCTCCAGCGCGACCATGCGGTCGGGCGATTATTGGGTGGGGGGCTGGTTTTCATCTCGAGTCCTCCTGAACGGGCAAGCTGAATTTTCGATCCGACACGCCAATATCCTCAACGGATTGCCTGGATGTTTGACGACTGGTCCGGCTGTTGGCAGGCGGCGGCTGGCAAAATGAAAACGCCCCGGCGAGGGGCGTTTTCATTTGCTGCGTGTGCTTTATTTGGCTGCCGGCGCAACCGGTGCGGGCTGGGGAACCATGCCATACGGCACCCCCATCGGCCAGGCCGCGGGCGCCTGCATCGGCGCCGCCGCTGGCATCGGCATCATGTACGGCATCGGCATGACCGTCGGGGCCGGATAGGCATAGGGATACTGCGCGAATCCCTGCCAGGTCTTGCCATACGAGGCCGGATTCATGCCGGCCCCCATCCAGCCCGAGTAGAGGTTGGGATTCATCGGTGCCATGGTCGTCTGCAGCACGCGCGGATCGGTCGGCGCCAGCAGCCACTTGAGGTAAAGCTGCGGGTTCACGCTTTTCAACACCAGTTCCAGCGTGCGCGGGTCGGTCGGCACCATGGCCCAGCGCATCAGCTTGGCGGGATCGGTCAGCTGCGAAACCATCGCGGTGTAGAAATTGCCGTCCATGCTGGCTGCCGCCCATTTCATGTAGACCTCGGGGTCGGTCGCGAGCGGCATCCAGGCACTGTAGCTGGCCGGATTCATGATGGAATTGAGGATCTCGGCCACCTTGCCGGGCTCCATCATCTGGTTGGTCACTGCGTAAAGAAAAGCCGGATCGGTGGACACCGCGACAAACGGCACGAACTTCTTCGGATCCTTCAACAACTCGGCATTCCGCGTGAAGTCCGTCGCCACTCTGGCCATTTCTTCCGCTGTCTGGGGAACGTCGGGCGGCGCGTCGGCAGCCAGCGTGTTGGTGGCGGCGAATGCCAGGGCAATAACCAGAGCACGGACTTTCATGTAGACCTCCTTATGGTGTTTGGATCAGGGATGAACAAAGCCTTTATACAACATATTGATGGCTTGGCAGTAATGCAATGTTGGCAAATCGGAAAAGCAGAATAGGCTGATATTTCGATGTGGCGTTCAGGGCCTGGCGAGCCGCAGGCAAGGGTTTTCTGTTCACTCGTGGATGAGGCGGGAACCGATGCGCTTTCGGCTAATCGGAGGGATAATCGGAAAAAATAATGAATGAGTGGATCGTGAGGATGACCTGTTTCACAATGCTGGCCGCTCGACGTCATGGGCTGGCGAACCTGTTTGCCTGTTTAGCCATTCTGCTCTCCATGCCCCTGCAGGCCGAGGGATGGAGCATGAACGACGCAACGATTGTTTACCCCCTGCCGCAGTCCGCAGCCGAACTGAACCAGCTCCTGGCCCCGCACGATGTCGGTCCGGGTGGCGCGTTGCTGCCACTCAAGTATTGGCAAAGGATTCCCCCGATCAACCAGGGAGAAAGCTCTACTCGCACCTACCGTAATTTGCGTGTGGTCGCGCTACGGCTCGACCCCTGTTTCAAGTACCTGGGCGACTGTCTGCCGCAGGTCCGCATGGTCTGGCAGCCCATCGACAGGGCCGTCTATGGGTCGGCCTCGCCCTTTGGTCTGGAGGCGAAGGACGCCTCGGTCCATACCTTTCACACGATGGATGCCAAGGTGTTCGGCCAGTTTCTCGAGGATTACGAGCAACTCCTCGGTGCCGCAGTGCGAAACGGCGGCAAGCTTCCATTGCAGGTTCATCCGGTAATCCGGGAACAGGGTCTGGGAGGGGAGTTTTCACGCGGTCTGAAAGCGCTCTTGCTGAAGTACTGCGGCGAGCAGAACCTCTGGCGGGTGACATCCATGAGCACCCTGGTGGGTGGCGACAAATGGGAGTTCAGGGGGTTCAACATCGTCGACGGCAAGCCCGTGGAAATCGTGATTCCGCGCACCGGCAACGCCAGAACCCAAAGCTTTTTCGTGTCGCGGGCCTCCGATCGCGAGTACAGCAATGGCCTCATCACTCCCTCGCCGACCGGGAAGGACAATATCAATCTGCTGTTGCGGGATTCGCGCTTCCTCGCGAACAAGGACGCCGCCATACTGAAGGGACTGGGTGGGTCGGTCGCCCGCATCGAAAACCCTGGCATCCATAATCCTGAAAGCATGGATTGCGTGTCCTGCCATTCCACCCAGGTTGCCGGATCGCTTCTGTTTGGGCGCATCCAGTGGCTCAGCAAGGATCCGCAGATTATCGGGCAGGCGTTCAGGTCGTCGCCGCCCCTGCAATATCTGGCCGCGACCCAGAACATGCCGCGGGTATTTCGCGCCCTGGGCTATTTCGAAAAATCCCCGGTGTTGAGTCGCAGGGTGATCAACGAAACCGCCATCGCGGTCGGCTTGCTGAATGAAAAGCATCCACTCCAGGTTTCCCTCCCGGTCCAGGGCGGGGGCAATGCGTCGCGATCCTCGCCCGGGGGTGAGGTTTCCTCGAAACTGGCGGCGGTCAGTACGGATCGAAAACCCGGACTCACGGCGGCCTCAGGACGTGACTTGTAGCGCGTTGCGTTCCCACTACCGGTATTCAACGCGCACGGCCTCATGACCCTACGCGCTGTCCTGGGAACGTCCCGCCGGATCCTCCTTCCCCGTGCGAAATCCGCTCACAGGCCGGGTGAGCCGTTACAAAACCTCAGGCCACGCTGCCAAAGCTGGGGTCGGTGGCGATCGCCGGTGCCTTCAGTCCGGCAAGGCGACAGCTCTGGGCAATGGGCCCGCCCGGAAACAGCGTGTACAGGTGCTTCAGTCCCCCCGCCGCGTGAAAATGCTCGTCGAGGGCATCGTGCAGTTCCCGCAGGTTGATCGACGGGCTGTCGTCGTGCTGGGCGTAATAGCGCTGCAGGGCGCGAATCGCCTCCCAGTGTTCTTCGGCAAGGTCGAGGCCTTCCTGGCGGGCGATAGCCTTCGCATCATCGCGTGTCCAGTCCGGCGGGGCATGAGGAAAGTCGGGATCGCCCGAACCCGTGGTCAGCTTGTTGATGTCGGCTGAAATAGGCATTTTGATGGCCTCCTGTATGTCGGTCGGTAAGTATTCAAGCTAGCTCAGCGAACCTGCGGATACAAGAGCCGCGCAAGGGGAAAGCCGGCGTGTCCTCGAGAAGAAGCGGCTCAGGTCCTGTCTCGCAGCCGGGAGCGTTTCACCGGTATTCTTGAAACCGTTTTAACCGGGAGGTCGGATGAAATTCAAATCGCTGATGGTGCTCGGCCTGCTGCTGGTAACAGTGGCCTGCAGCAAATCTTCGCTAGGCGCACGGCGTGGGGGGATCCTTTTCCATGGCCGGGCGTCTGACGATTTTCGTTGATTTTCAAGGGAGCGTGCTGATGCAGACTCCGGGCATAAGGACCTGACACGACGATGCAGATTCTGTTATGGCTGCTGGCCGCGCTGCTGATCGTGATCGGCTTCGCTGGGCTGATCCTGCCTGTCTTGCCGGGCATTCCGCTGGTGTTCGCCGGGCTGGTGCTGCTGGCGTGGGCGGAGAATTTCGCCTACGTCGGATGGATCACACTCACGCTGCTCGGACTGCTGGCGCTGCTGAGCTACGGTGTCGACTTCCTGGCCTCGGCTTTCGGGGCGAAGCGCTTCGGGGCCTCGCCACGGGCGATTTGGGGCGCGGCGCTGGGTGCGCTGGTGGGGCTGTTTTTCGGCCTGCCCGGAATCGTCCTGGGGCCGTTTGCAGGCGCGGTGATCGGCGAGTTCTCGGGGCGTGCTTCGGCGAAGGCCGCCACGCACGCCGGGG
>JBGSTQ010000220.1:0-10172 GCA_041736375.1 Thiobacillaceae bacterium | reverse complement strand
GTGTGCTCTTCCGATCTGCGTCGCGCGCCTGGTTGTCGCCGGGGCTGGCGCGCCAGCTGCGCAGCTGCGCGCTGGTGTCCGGAACCAGCATGTCGGCCTCTTCGAGGAAAATCGGCAGCAACTGCTCGTCCACTTCGTCCTGGACTTCGCGGCGTTCGAATACCGGAACGTTCGCAGCGGACTTCAGGTCGGGGATCAGACCGGACAGATCGGGGAGCGACGGCGCCTTTTCCGCCGGGGCCGCTTCGTCGGTGTGGAAGGCCTCGGCCATCGGAACGGGCGGCGGTTCCTCGGATACCGGCTCATCGGCTGTGGAGGTTTCGACCGCTGTGGTTGCCGCCGCTTCTTCCTGGACTGCTGCGGCCACCTCTACAGCATCGACATGCGGTACTTCAGAATGCTCTTCCTCCAGTTCACCCAGCGCAGCCACCAGATCACTGGCCGATCCAGGTGCAATCGATGCCTGTATCTCGTCCACCATGGTCTGCAGACGCTCAACGCTCGCCTGCATCAGCGGCAGGTGCGCCAGCGGCAGCACGGTATGGGTAAAGCGGTTCCAGTAAAGCTCGAGGGCGTGAGCGAGTTCGGTCAGCTGGCCAAATCCCGCGGTGCCGGCGATACCCGCCAGCGTATGGACGGCCCTCCGCGCAGGCTCGCTTGCCGGGCTTTCTGGTGCGCCCTCATAGCGCTCGAGTTCCTCGCGCAGGGTGGCCAGATGCTGTTGGGCTTCGGCCATGAAAATCTCATACAGTCCGGCCGACACGCAGACATCGCCGATGCAGACTTCCTCAGGCATGGCAGGTGTCGCCGGCGCTTCTTCGCTGAGCGGAACGGATTCGGGCTGCACCTCCTCGGCAAGGTGGATCGGGGCAAGTTCGGCCACGGCTGCGGCGAACTCAATCCACTCCGCCTCGCCTTCCGGCTCGGACAGGCCGACTTCTTCGGCCATGAACGGCATCACCGACGACTCTTCGCTGATCGGGGCCGACTCGTGCCCGGCCTCCTCAGCCAGTTCGTCTTCGCTCGCGCCAGCCTCGACTTGGACCGGCTCGTTTTCCGGTTCGGCGCAGGGGCTCGATTCGATGAAGTCGATGAAAACATCAAGTGCTGCTGGCCGTTCCATTTCACTGCCAGCCGCAACCTCGCAAAACTCGGGGGTCATTTCCACTTCGGCTGATTCAACCGTCTCAGCCCCAACCGCCTCAGCCGCCTCAATCTCGGCTATGACCGCCTCAGTCACGGCTACGACAGCTTCAGCCTCAGCCTCAACCGCCTCAGCCTCAACCGCCTCAGCCTCAGCCACGACAGGCTCATCCTCGTTTACGACCGCCTCGGTAGCAATCCGCTCGACTGCAATCGGTTCTTCAATGGCCGGAGCCGCCGCCTCGACCTGAGGCACTTCCAGGGCTTGTCCATTAGCCACGCGCTCTGCGGCTGCCAGCAAGTACGGAACCGGAACACGGATGACCGTGGCGGTCTTCAGTGCATCGGCCCAATCCTGGAACAGGCCGCGCGCCAGGCTGACGACGCCCAGCAGATCGTTGGTTGCCGATTTGTTCTCGGCGAGCCAGCCATTCATCAGCTGTTCCAGGCTCCAAGCCGCCGCGCCGAAATCCATCAGGCCGACCATGCGGCCACTGCCCTTGAGGGTGTGAAAGCCGCGACGCATCACGGTCAGGGCTTCACGGTCATCGGGATGATTGCGGCAGGCTTCGACAGCGTCGTCAAGGTTGGCAAGAACCTCGCAGGCTTCTTCCAGGAAGATCTCGAGCAACTCGGGTTCCGAACCCTCGGGAAGGCTCGTTAGTGTGCCCGTCTCCTCCGTATCGACAAGCGCTTCCGGCGCCTCGGCCGTTTCCGCAATTGCGGCTTCCGCGGCAGGTTCTGCCGGCTGGTTAGCGTTTTCCGCCACGATCACCGGACGGGCGTAATCGATTTCGGCATGCCACACCGGCTGCGCAACTTCGACCACTGCCTGGAACTCAGGCACTGGCTGATCATCGCCAGCGGCTACCGCCTCGGGCTGCTCGTCACCTACCGGGAGTGCCACAGGAGTGAATTCGATCGCACCCGCCTCGGCAGCCAGGTCGACGGGCTCGGGGCGCGCCGGCAACGCTATGCCGGTCAGGCTTGCAACCACCGCATCGAGCTCGAGCGGCGCCAGGGTTTCCGCCTGGCTGGCCTGCAGTGCCGAGCGGCTTGCCTGCAGCAGGACCGGATCGGCGATCAGCTCGGCGTCACGCCCGAGTTCGGTGAGGGTTTCAATGAACTTTTTTTTAGCGTCGTCTCCGCTCGCCGGCGGCTCATCCCGCCAGGCGAGGTAGGCCGACTGGACATCCAGCTTGCGCTTTTCCAGGCCAGCTTCGACCGTATCTTCGATGTCTTCATCGGCGGCGTCCGCCACCATCAGGCCGAAATCGATCAGCACCGGGCGCAGGATACCCAGGGCATCGGCACGACCGGCACACTGTGCCTCGATAAACAGACCCAGGCTGGAGAAGGCATCAGCCACCCGTCCCTGGGTTTCCGCATCAGGATAGCCTTCTGTCGCATAGGCGCCGATGACCTGCGTGGCCGCATCCAGCAGACCCGCGGCTTCGCCAAGTTCGAGCATGGTCAGCGCGCCCTGGGCCTGGGTTGCCAGAGCGGGCAGTTGCGTCAGGCCTTCGCGCTGGTCGGCATCGCGGAAGAATGCGTCGAGGACTTCCTCCATCTGCTTGAGGTTGTGGCTGACTTCCTGCGCCAGGTGCAGCAGCATGTCACGCTCGGCAGCGCGCTGCTCGCTTTTGCCCATCACTTCGGCCACCGGTGCGGCGCGGCCTTCACTCAAGGCGCCAAGGCGTTGAAGCTGGTTGTGCGCGCGCACCGAGAAATCGCCATGCAGGATGTCCTCGCTGTCGACGGCGTTCTGCAGGAACAGCAGGGTCGCCGCCACCTCGAGATTGAGTGCTTCGCGCTGTGCCCCTTCCAGGTTTTGCGTCGCACCGGCCGCGACCGACAGCTGGTCGAGCAGTGCAGCCAGGCCGCTGCCTTCAAGCAGCTGCGCCTGGGGCTGCATCCGGCCCAGATGCGCCTGAAACTCGGCGAGCTGGTTGCCGCTGCCTTCGACCTGGACATGCCAGGCATCGCGTGCGGCTTTGAGACCGGATTTCAGCGCATCCATCACCGGGCGCATGCGCGCCAGAGCTTCCGGGTCGAGCATTCCCTGTCCGGGAAGATAACGATCCAGGCCGAAGGTGGCACGCACTTCTGCAGCACGTCCTTCCATCGTCTGGCTCTTGGCGACGAAAAACAGCGCATCGCGCAGCAGGCGCTCGGCCACCTGGGGTGAACCCTCCATCAGCCGGCGCATTTGCAGGTCGATGCGCGCCAGCAATTGCTTGACGTGAAAATCCGCCTCCACGCCGTTGGCGATCAGGCTGTCAACAAAACCGACGCAAGCCCACCAGAAAGTCCTGGATACCTGCGACGGGGCTACCCGCTCGATCTCTGCCAGCGCATCGCGCATCCGGTGCAGCCCTTCCTCCGCGCCGTTGCCGCGCAAGAAGGCCAGCAAGCCGCGCTGGAACAGACCGCGCGCAGCCTTGACTTCGGCCGCCAGCATTTCGCCGCTAGGTGCATCAGCCGCTACCCGGCCTTGAACGCGGGTGCGCAGATCGGGGAAAAACAGTTCGCCCTCGAACACCCGTTCGGCTCCCTGCAACTCGCGCAAGCGCTTGTACAGGGGATACAGGGCCAGTTCGCCGCTGCCCCGGCCGTCCGCCATGTTCTTTACCCAGCGCGACAGGCCTTCGAACGCGTTGCGCATGGCGCGCAGCATGTCCGGACTCGGCTGAATTTGTTCGCCAGCGTTCCCCGCGAGGCAGTCCTCCAGCGTTTTTGCCAGCGTGGCGGCACCTTCCAGGCCAACCATGCGCAGTGCGCCGGCAACCTGGTGGGCATCGTCGCGCGCCAGCCTCAGTGCGTTGGTCAAATCCGCATCGACGCTGTAAGCCTGCAAGCGTCCGACTGCAGCCTGGAGGGCGGTTTCGATGTCCCCCCTGACCCAGTTCAAGGGACCGGTATCGTAGTCGAGTAAGGCGCTCATGCTGTGCTGTTCCTGGCTAGATGGTGAGTGCGCGTTGGTTTGCGTGAAGGGTCGTATCAGGCGAGCTTGAAGCCTGCCACCGAGCTCTTCAGATCCTGGGCCAGCTGCTTCAGGCCGCCAATCGATTCGGCAGTCTGCTGCGTGCCTTCGCTGGTCTGCGCGGAAATCTGCTTGATGTCTTGCATGGTTTCCGCCACCTTGGCGGTCGATTCCGCCTGGCTTTGCGTTGCCAGCGAAATGTCCGCAATCAGGGTTGCGAGCTTCTTCGAAACCTCGCCAATCTCCGACAGCGTCTGGCCCGCGGCATCGGACAGTTTGGCGTTCTCCACCACCCCCTGCGTCGACACTTCCATCGCCGCCACGGTGTCATGGGTATCGGACTGAATGGTCTTCACGATCGCGGCAATCTGCTTGGTCGCATCGGCCGAGCGCTCGGCCAGCCGCTGCACTTCCTCCGCAACCACCGAGAAGCCGCGCCCGGCTTCACCGGCCGAAGCAGCCTGAATGGCGGCGTTGAGCGCCAGCACGTTGGTCTGTTCGGTAATGTCGGAAATCAGTTCGACGATTTCGCCGATCTCCTGCGAGGATTCGCCCAGACGCTTGATTCGCTTGGAGGTTTCCTGGATGTGCTCACGCAGCGCATTCATGCCGGAAATGGCGTTGGACACGGCCTGTTGGCCTTTTTCGGCAGCCGCGAGGGACTGTTGTGCAACGCGCGCCGACTCGGCCGCATTGCCCGACACCTGCTGCACCGATTGCGCCAGGCCCACCACGGCCGCCGAGGTTTCCTCGATCTCTTCGGACTGGCGGCGGGTAGCCATCTGCAGCGAGTCGGAAACCTGGCCGGCTTGGCTGGCTGCCTTGTCCATCAGCACGGTCGCGCTGTTGATCCCGCGAACCAGGCTGCGCAGTTCTTCGACGGTGTAGTTGATGGAGTCGGCCACCGCACCGGTGATGTCCTCGGTAACCGTGGCATTGATGGCGAGGTTGCCCTCCGCCAGTTCGCCCAGTTCGTCCATCAGCCGCAAAATGGCTTCCTGGTTACGGCTGTTTTCTTCCTCGCTCTTGCGGGCCCGCGACTTGGTCTCATTGATGTTGACTAGTCCGAGCAAAACCAGCGAAGCCACCGCCAGCAGGCCGAATACCGCCGCGATCAGATAGCCCGACGAACCCAGGGAACGGTATTCACTGGACAACGCGTCGGTATTCTGCAGCAGGGTATCGCTGCCGGTGAACATGTTCTTCGCGGCAATCTTCGATTGCAACAGCGCCTGGGTGTTCGCCAGAACCGCGCCCACCGCTTCGACCATGTTGCCCATGTTCTCGCCGAGATCTTCCAGCGTCAGCATGTTCTCATCACTGTTGCCGGCACGGCCATCCATCAGGGCCTGCACGGTCTCGCGGAAGGAGGTGGTGTCCTTCTCCAGTTGCAGCACCACTTCAGGGTCGATCAGGTCCGAGGACAACAGCAGGTTGGCGTTTTTCGGCAGACGCTGGCTCAGCATCACCAGATGGTGGGCTCGCGTGATATCGCGCATTGCCATTCCGGAATTCGCCAGCTGGCTGGCCAGCTGTTCCGAAACCTCCTGCAAGTCGACGCTCAGGGCGTTAATCAGCCTGACGTTTTCGTTCATCGCCACCAGGTTTTTCTGCTGCGAGAGAATCTGGGTAATCTGCGGGTTGAATTCCTTCCATTGCGCGCTGATCTTCCCGAGCACCTCGGCTGCATCCCCGCCGGTTGCGGGCACGTCGTCATCGCCGTTCATCAGGCCTGTGACGGTGGTTTCGAATGCGGTCTTGCCCTCGTCGAGTTTCTTGAATGCTTCCGCATTACCCAGAACCGACTGCTGGGCGGTCAACGGCAGGCGCTGTGACAGCACCTTGAGCTGGCCGGCCTTTTCCTCGTAAGCCGCCCGGTTGCCAAGCTGAACCGAACTGTGGATGGTGAAACCTGCCGCAAGCAGCAGGGACACCAGCAGCGTGCCGCCGACATAGAGATACTGCTTCTCGATGGGCAAATGACCAATCAAGGGCGCCTGGCCTGGTTCCTTGTCCGCCAGCTTGCGCAGGTTGTGCATGATCAGGGTGGTGTGTTCGAAAGCCCGACCCTTGCCTTTACCGGTCATCCGCCCCGCCAGGCCCTTAAGATTGTTCATCGTGATTGCCATGTTCATTGCCTCGTACCTCCGCTAATCGATGCCTGCGCATCGTTTATTCAAATCAGCTATTGAGCTGTGCTTCAACCTGCCTGAAAACGTCGTCATTCAGCAGTAGGGAAAAATCCAGTTCCTGCCAGACGGTCCCGGCGTCATCGGTGTATTTGCGCGACGCCCATGAATGAGTTGCCTGTTCGGCCTCGACACTGAATTGACCAATGCTTTTGAGACCCAGCGTGCCCCGAACCAGCAACGCCGCATTTGCTCCAAAATCATGATGCGGAATAACCAGGCGACATTCGGCATGCTCCGGCGTCACGCCCCGGCCGATGAAATCGGACAGATCGCTGACCGCAAACAGATTGCCGCGAATATTGGCGACGCCGCGAAACCAGCGCCGGCTTCCGGGGACCGGCACGATGAGCGGGACGGGAATCACTTCCTCGGTATCGCCGAGGGGGACCAGCCAGTTCATGTCGCCTGCCCGGAAGCCCAGGCGGGATGCCGAGTTGTCACGCGTAGCCGCCGCCTGGATCTGCCTCGAAAGATCAGTCTGGAACTCGCGCAGATTGAATTTTTTGGCCATGGTGAAATCCGTTCAGCCCAGAGCCTTGATCTGCGACAACAGATCATCCGGCTTGACCGGCTTGACCAGATAGGCCTTGGCACCCTGGCGCAGGCCCCACACCCTGTCCGTCTCCTGGCCCTTGGTGGTGCACATGATGACGGGAATATGCTTGGTCGCGTCTTCCTTGGAGATCATGCGGGTGGCCTGATATCCGTTCATTCCCGGCATCACGACATCCATGACGATGAGGTCGGGCAGGGTCTGCTTGGCCTGTGCAACGGCCTCCTCGCCGCTCTCCGCCATGCTCACCAGATAGCCGTTTTTCACCAGCAGCTCTGAAAGAAAAAAGCGTTCGGTGGGGGAATCGTCGACGACTAGAATGCGGCTGATTGCCATGGATGGGCTCCTTGAGTTATGCGCCGACGCTGGCGTGTTCGCGCACAGCGGTTAACAGCGTGTCTTTGGTAAAGGGTTTGGTGAGGTATTGGTCCGAGCCGACCATGCGCCCGCGCGCCCGGTCGAACAGGCCATCCTTGGAGGACAGCATGATCACCGGCGTGCCGCGGTACTTGGCATTGCGCTTGATCAGCGAGCAGGTCTGATAGCCGTCCAGGCGCGGCATCATGATGTCGACAAACACCACGTCCGGATCGTGATCGGTAATCTTGGACAAGGCGTCGAAACCGTCCTGCGCCAGAATGACTTCGCACCCCGCCTGATTCAGGAAAATCTCGGCGCTGCGGCGGATGGTGTTGCTGTCATCAATCACCATCACCTTGATGCCTTTCAATGCTTCAGTATCGGACACGTTTCCTCCAGATCTTTCCGGTTTGCAGCCTATGCACGCTGCGACTGCCTAAATGTAAGATCGATAACGGCCGCGAGTTGCGGTTCTTTAGCATTTCCGATATGGCACTCGGCAAAATTCGTTTGCGAACAACGGACGAAAAAAAACGCCGCTCGCGCAGCGCTTCCTGACTGGATTGACGGGGCCTACCAGGACTCCTGGCTCGAACTCTTGTCGACACCTGCCACCGCCGACATGGTGGCGATAACTTCATTGGGCAGCGAGGAGATGCGCATGAACTGCCCCATGCCCACCTGCGGGAAAGCCAACGCGACGCGAAAGCGCGCATGCGGCGAATGAACCTCGCCATCGACAACAAAAATCTCGTAGGGCAGGCCGGCGATGCTGTTTTCCTGTTCGATCTTCTTCAGCCAGCGCCCATCCCCTAGCTCGTCGTCCTGCATCGCCACACCGAATACCGCCAGCTTCTTCTCTGGCAGGGTGATTTCATAGATCTTCGCCGTCTTGCCTACGCCCTTGGACAGGTTCTCGCGCACCATCTTCAGCGCCTCGGCATGGCTTTCATAACTCGCCAGCTTGTTCTTGAACGAATCCAGCCGTTCCATGCCGACCATGTAGCGATAGTTGTTCAGGCTCTTTGCCGTTTCATCGCCGCCAAACCCTTCTCCCTGACCCAGCGCCGCCTGCAGTTTCGACTGCATGGCCTTGACCGTGTTTTCCTTCTTGGCGAACGCTCCGCGGAAGTAGGCGCGATACCAATAGTCGGGATTGGTGTAGGAGATCGTGCCATCCGACTTGATGCCGATGCGGATGGCCGCGCCGAGAACCGCGTTGCCGCCTACGTCCGCCACCTCGGCCAGCATCCTGTCGTCGGTCGCGACGATGACGGCATAATCAGTCAATTGCCGGGGAAAATATTTCCCCACTACCTTGAATCCCTCGCCCTTGAGCTTGCCCTCGACGGTCGTGGCAATGGCGCGCAAATTCGGGCCGTTCACCTTGTCCCCGTAAAAGTAGGGCGTGATGGCCAGTGCGGCAGTTGAAAATACGAACAGGGCAAAAGCAGTCATCCAGCGCAGCATGGGTCTCTCCTCGATGTTATGTTTGAGACAGGACGGCTGCTGGCGCCGGCAGGATGTCCCGCCTCCTGCCGTGCAGGGCGAAACCGTCCGTTCACGCCTGGACTTACGACTGCAGTACGGAAAAACCTTAGGCGGGGGTTACGAAAGTACCAGGGCTCGCCTAGAAAGCGACCATCTCGAAATCGTCCTTGCGGGCGCCGCAATCCGGACAGGTCCAGTTGATCGGCACCTCCTCCCAGCGCGTGCCGGGCGCGATGCCTTCTTCGGGTGCGCCCTTTTCCTCGTTGTAAATCCAACCGCAGATCAGGCACATCCAGCTTCTGTATTCGGGTGTATCGGTCATGGAGAGGGGGGGAATCGGCTAAAATCGGGAACCGTATTCTAAAGCAGCGCTTCCATGCAGCCTATCTTCACTCCCCGGCCCACACCGCCGCTGGTGCTCTGTTTTGCCGCGTCCGACCCGACCGGCGGTGCCGGCATCCAGGCCGACCTGCTCACCCTTGCGAGCATGGGCTGTCATCCGCTCTCGGTCATCACTGCGCTGACAGTGCAGGACACCGCCGGCGTCGACGAAATCCTGGTGATCGACTCCGAGTGGGTGATGGACCAGGCGCGCATGCTGCTGGAGGACGTGCCGGTCTCCGCCTTCAAGCTCGGCATGCTGGGCAGCGTCGAGAGCATCGCGGCGATTGCGGAAATCCTCTCCGACTATCCGGACATCCCCGTGGTGTTCGACCCGGTGCTCGCCTCCGGACGCGGCGACGAACTGGCGACCGAGGACATGATCGCCGCCATGCGCGAAATGCTGATTCCGCAGACCACGGTCCTTACCCCCAACAGCCACGAAGCGCGGCGCCTGGCGCTGTTCGAATCGGAGGAAGAGGAGCTCGATCTGGCAGGCTGCGCAAGCCACCTGATCGACGTCGGCTGCGAATACGTGCTGGTGACCGGCACCCACGAAAACACCCCGCGCGTCATCAACACCCTGTTCGACGAAACCGGCATGGTGCAGACCGATGCCTGGGACCGCCTGCCCGGCAGCTATCACGGCTCGGGCTGCACCCTCGCTTCGGCCATCGCCGCCGCGCTTGCCTACGGGCAGGACGTGCCGCAGGCGGTGCGGGAAGCGCAGGCCTATACCTACGAAACGCTCAAGGCCGCGTTTCGTCCCGGCATGGGACAGTACATCCCGGAGCGTTTCTTCTGGGCGCAGGAAGGCGCCGCCGAGGGCAGCGCGTGAGCGCGGGGCCTGGTTTTCCCTCGGGCCTCTACGCCCTTACCCGCGAGACCGAAGACACCGCCGACCTTCTCGGCAAGGTGGAAGCGGCGCTGGCCGGCGGCGTGGCCGCGGTGCAGTACCGCGACAAATCCGCTGACGTCGCCCGCCGTCACGAACAGGCCAGCGAACTCGTCGTGCTGTGCCGGCAATTCGGTGTGCCGCTGATCATCAACGACGACCTGCGGCTGGCCG
>JBGSTQ010000064.1:0-9046 GCA_041736375.1 Thiobacillaceae bacterium | reverse complement strand
GAACGACACCAGCAGCGTGCCGGTGGCCAGCCCGAACAGCGCACCGCCGGCCAGCGTCATCACCGCCGCGCCGGGCAGCGACAAGGCGGTGACCACGACATAGATCGCGAAGTAGGCGCCCATCACCAGGTAAGGCGTCGCGGCGTACTGCGCGGCAAATTGTTCCTGGGACGCCTTGAGCGCATCCAGCGTGAAAAAGTGCCCGAGGTCGAAGGTGAAAAAGGCAACCAGCAGGGCGGCGACAAGAACCAGCAGAACGATGCGTTTCATTTGACCATCGCCTCGTGTGCGGCAAGCGCGCCGCCGCAACTGCTGCCGTGGCCGGCAGTGCAGCCATAGCAATGATCGGCGACCTCGATCGGCAGTCCTTCCGGGTCGACAGCGAGCAAGTCGCGCAGATGGCCGCGTGGTCCGGCGCCGATACGCGCGGGCAGACCAAGCATCTGGTTGAAGTCGCAATCGTAGAGCCGCCCCTGCCAGTCGACGCTGAGCATTGAACGGCACATCACCTGCGACAGGTTGGCTTCCTGGTAATTGGCTTTGAGCAGTGCCATGTAAGTGTCGAATTGCCCATGTGATACCAGCGTGCTGCCGAAGCGCTGGATCGGCATGTTGGTGATCGTGTAGAGCTGGTTGAATACGATGCCGTAATGCGAAAACAGCTCGCGCTGATAGGCGGCCTGCAAGGCGGATTGCTCGGACGGGAGTTCGGCGCCCTGCGGGTTGAAAACCAGGTTCAGTGTCAGTCCGCTATCTGGCTGTCCGTAGCCTAGCCGGTTGAGGTGTTGCAGGCCTTCGATGCTGCGCTTGAACACGCCTTTGCCGCGCTGTTTGTCGACATTGTCGGCCTCATAGCAGGGCAGGGAGGCGACCACGTCGACCTGTTGTGCTGCGAGGAAGTCGGCGAGATCTTCCTGGCCGGGCTCCGTCAGGATGGTCAGGTTGCAGCGGTCGATTACCTTCACCCCCAGTTCGTGCGCGGTGCGCACCAGCCAGCGAAAGCGGGGGTGGAGCTCGGGCGCACCGCCGGTCAGGTCGAGCGTTTCGAGTTTGCGCCCCGCCAGCACGTCGGTAATCAGCTGCATGGTGGCGTAATCCATCATCTCGGTGCGCTTGGGCCCGGCGTTGACATGGCAATGGACGCAGCTCTGATTGCAGCGATAGCCGAGATTGACCTGCAGGGTGGTGAGGCGGGCGCGGCGCAGGGCGGGGAAATCGCTGGCGCGCAGCAAGGGCAGGGTGGCATGCATCGTGAATCCTCAGTTCGTCTTCAAGACGTGTACTGTTTGGTCGGACTCGAAGGGGATTCCTGACAGTGCGTGGCCTCGTAAGAATGCGAGGTTCGTCAGGTAGATCGATGAACAGGCCCGGATATCTCAATCAGGACCGGCTGCCTATTCCCCAGAAAAGAAGTTCCAGCTTGATGTTTGCCCATATAGCTTGCTGGATAAGGCGACTGCAGTGCGTTGACGATGATTCTTCCAATCAGACGAAGCGCTAGTGCACGTGCCCATCATGCTCGACCAGCGCCTTGCTGATGCGCTCACGTGCTTCGACAGAAAGATCCAGATCGGCCACCTCGGCTTCGCCACGCCTCACAGACTGGCGCAGCAAGCGCCGCATCAGACCAATCTGACGCTCGAAACGTCGGCAGTTGGCGCACATCCACAGATGAATGCGCAGCCCCCAGCGTTCGCGAAAACTCAAGGGGCGGTCCTGGCTCTGTGAAACCAGGTGGCTCGCATCTTTGCAGGTCAGCATGTTCTATCCCCGGGCGCGTCCGGCTCCATTCTGGTCAAGGCACTGCCGGAGCCCCATGCGAGCCCGATACAGCATTGTCCACACGTTCGTCGGCGAGATTTTCATTTCCTGACATATGGTCTCGGTATTTTCTTCCATCACTTCGCGCATCATGAACAATTGCCCCAGCCGTTTCGGCAGCGCGTCCAGGCAGCGCTGCAGGATGGCCATCATCTGGCTACGTTCCAGCGTGTCCTCGGGATTTCCCCAGTCGGAGAGGCTGTCACGCCAGCTGCCGCTGGCGTCGAAGAAATCCTCGTCGGCAAACAGGTCGTCTTCCGTGCATGGCTGATCGAACGATACCAGCGGTGCTTCGCGCGCTTCGTGACGGAACTGATCCATGATCTTGTGCTTGAGTATTCCAATCAGCCAGGTGCGCACCGAAGCCCCGCCATTGAACCGTGCATGCGCCTGCAATGCGGCGACCAGGGTGTCCTGCACCACTTCCTCCGCCTTGCTGGTGTCGCGCAGGCGGGCCAAGGCGAAGCGATAGAGTGCGCTGCCGTGTTGCTCAAGCCATAACTCGGGCGATTCGCCGGAACGGTCGCTCATTGCTGTCTCCAGTTTGTTTGGGGGTGAGCCTGCGTGATTATGTACCGCACAGTACATAATGCCAAAACTTTGAGTGTGTTTTCCTGCGTCGGGGCAGCGTAGTCATAGCCAAGCCATGACGTTCTGAGGGTCATTGTCTGGTGTAAGGAAATGGCCATTGCACCGACTAATGATTTTTTGAGGAGACCTACATGTCCAGGCTTTCCATGACAGCGCTGTCAATTTCCCTGCTTGTCTCTCCAGCCTACGCATTTGACGGCTTGATTGCTTACCCGAGCAACCATTCCACGCAATCCACCATGGACAAGCTCGAGTCCATCGCCAAGACCCGCAACCTGAAGGTGTTTGCACGCATTGATCATGCGGCAGGCGCGCAAAGCATCAATCAGCCCTTGCGCCCCACCCAATTGCTGATTTTTGGGAATCCCAAGGGCGGCACCCCCTTGCTTCAATGTGACCAAACCTGGGGAATCGACCTGCCGATGCGGGTGTTGGCATGGGAAGACGATCAAGGCAAGAACTGGCTTGGGTACACCGACCCAGCGGTGCTCGCTCGTAAGCATCAGGATCCCGTTTGCGATGTTGTGTTCAAGCGCCTGACCGTTTCGCTAGATGAACTGGTTCGTGAAGCGATCAAGGATTAGCGCGTCCAGGGTGAGCGATGGCTGCCGCTTGACATATTGGACCAGGATGTCCATCAAAGCGTTCATGCATTCTGCACCCGGACGCCCGCTCGAATTCAACCCTGATGCCGCACTTGATGCTGCGATGAATCTGTTCTGGCGCAAGGGATATGAAAACACCACGATGCAGGATCTGCTCGACGCCATGCAATTGTCCAAGAGCAGTCTATATCAGGCTTTCGGCAGCAAGCAGGCGTTGTTCGAGCGCTGCATGACGCGTTACGGTGATTTCATGACCGGCCAGTTGCGCGTAGCTCTGGATGATGCGCCGTCGGGTGTTGCGTTCATCAGGCAGTTTCTGGAGAGCGTGCTGGACGAAGCGCGAGTCGTCTGCGAGCCGCGCGGTTGCCTGGTGCTGAATACTGCCAACGAATTCGCTCGCCGCGATCCGCGCATCACCGAGGCGGTGACTGGAGGACTCGGCCGTTTTCACGATGTCCTGCTGGCTGCGGTCAAGCGAGGGCAACGCGAGGGTGATATATCGCCCGGTCACGATGCTGAAACCCTGGCCGATTATCTGGTCAGCAGCATGAGCGGACTCAAGACCCTGAGCAAGGCAGGGGCCGATGAGACCAGCATGCGCGGCATTTTTGAACTGGTGCTGAAAACCCTGAAGTAAGGATTCAGCTTTTTTTTCGACCAATATGGACCACACGGTCCATTAACCAAGGAATCATGATGCAAGCAGAACATAAACTATCCCTCCCATCCCTCGACGAAACACAGGCCGACCCACTGGCCGCTGAACGGTTGCGCGAAGCTCATGCCAAGCTCGGCTTCGTGCCCAATATGTATGGCGTGATGGCCAACTCGCCCGGCCTGCTCGATACCTATGTGCATGGCTACGAGCGCTTCCGGGCCTTGTCCGGTTTTACGCCAGCCGAACAGGAGGTGGTCCTGCTCGCGGTCAGCCGGGAAAACGGCTGCACCTATTGTGTCGCGGCGCATAGCTTCATCGCAGACAAAATGTCAGGGGTTCCGGAAGACGTCACCAACGCCATCCGCGATGGCCAACCCATCCCCGATTCCAAGCTGGCCGCCCTGCATGACTTCACCCTCACCATGGTGATGAAGCGGGGGCTGCCCAGCACGGCGGATGTGAGCGCTTTCCTGGCGGCTGGATTCAGCGAACGACAGATCCTGGAGATTGTGCTTGCGATTGCGGTGAAAACGCTCAGCAACTACGCCAACCACCTGTTTCACACACCCGTCGACGGCGTGTTCGCTGGCCGGGCATGGACGGACTGACCGCTTAATGGGTCAACTCGGCTGGAACTCGCCCATGCGTACCGTTTGAATGACAACGTCCCCACTCTTTGGTGGGGACGCTGAATGGGGTTCAGTTTCCTATCTTGCCTTGAATCGACCTGCTTAGAAGCTGTGCCCATCTAGCGAGCATCATCAACTGATTCCTGTCCAGCCGCCAGGCGTGCGAAACAAAAACCGATATCGCCTTTGCTTGCTCCTCGCTTAGGTCGTTCGCAGCGAGTGTCTTGACCCAAGCGGCCAGGTAATCGAGGGGTGGTTGTTGCCCCCGCGGCACGGGGTCAGAGTAGTAGTCAGCAACTTCTTTGAGCACAACTGCGCACTCGTGCAGGTGTCGCTCTCCCGTGCTACATCCGCCCCAACCCACTAAATAGTTCCTCCCGGCCTCGTCGCAGTAAGCATTTTCGACCAGGTGCCAAGTTTCATCATCAAACATCTCATCTCCTTTTAAAAGGTTTCCAAGGCATCCAGCCGAACGCAGCTGGGGCCACTTGGTATAGCCATTTGCCAAGGCCTTCGAGAGTGGGGGCACAAAAAAACGTGCCCCCCATGACTTTGCTGGACGGCTCTGAGATGTAGCTAGGGTCTGGGAACGGCGTTACCCGACGCCAATGCGACCTGACGGCGGCCGCATCAGCGCACCCGGGTTTCCAGCGAGGCTCGAGTAAGGGGGAGCTTTCAGCCCAGGGGGCGCTCGTTGGGCTTGCGCTGTTTCAAGGCGCTCACGCGAAACTAAAACGATGCCTATACGTTGCGTGCCGGTTAACACATCCGGCGGTACCGAAATGGCCAATAACGATTCCCGAGCCTTTTGACTCATAAGCAAGTGATCTGTCAAAAGAGAGGGAAAATGAGTGAATTCAAGGAAGTGGGGCTGTGTCGTTATGAGTGGACGGCATATCGTAACGTCAGCCTGTCATACAGTTTCACGGTGCCGCCGGGTGTTCCTATGGAGCTCGGAATGCTCACTTATAACCAACTTATTGCGCGCTTGGAGCGCGAAACCCTGGCGGTGAACGGCAGTCAGCAACAGTTCGCCAACTTCATGACAACGCTTAACAGCTACCTTGCCTTCACCGGCAAGACGCATGAGTCCCCTGTGGGGCCTGAGCTGGGTCGGCAGTTTGACGAGGCTTGCAGGCGTTACTGCGAGTCCCTTGGTCTTTCTGAACGAACGATCAGGGACCGGCGCAGCCACCTCAACAGGTGGCGCAAAACGGCCGACTCACTGCGCGCCGAGGGGAGTTCCCAACGTATTGCCTATGCAAAGCAGAGCACTGACTTCAACGAGTTACTCCGAAGTGCCGTGGCACGAACCGGCATGTCGACCAAAGCCTTGGCAAGAGAAGCTGCGATGTCCTTCAGCACATTGGGCCGATGGCTGCGCGGCGCCGTCCCCAATACCCGCGCGAGGCCTGCCATTGCTCGGATAGAAAGGCTCTGCGGATTGGCACGCGGGCAACTTGGTCAGGCACTGGCCAGGGCGGACAAGCTCAGTGGCCGAACCAGGACCGTATCGGCCCCTATTGCGTATCGGCAAGAGCTTGCCACCAGGGTCAGGGCGACCTATTTCCTGAATGAACGGGACTTTTCAACGGCACTCCTTGCCGAGCTACGGGAGCTATATACCCACAAGACTGCCAAGCGGCCTGTTCTAGCGCGTGCCGGGCGAGGTGTATGGGCAGTTCAGCCGGCCATGCAACGCCCTGACCAGCCTGTTGTACCCTTCGCGCCGACTGAGGTCTGTGTCTCGTACCGGATTCTTACGCGCATGCTTTCCGGGTATTTGGGATACATCTGTCTCGATCAGGCGGAGGGTGGCTTGGGACGCTCCCGAGCTGAAGCGCAGACGCTCGCGTGGTTTGCGGTGCCAGAGGCTATCGAGGGCTTCATGCGGTTTCTTGAACAGCGATCGGGCAATCTGGTGCATGGCGGCCATTCGCGGGTCGCGCGCCAAGTCATCACTCTGGTACAGCCGTCGACAGGCTTCCTGACCCTGCAGCCAGAATATGCAAAACAGTTGCCCGTAGATTGCCGACCGAACGACTGGCGGGCCATGTGCGCCGATGCAAAGGCTTGTGCCAGTGAGTGGCTCAAGGCATCGAAGGACAAGAGCCGGAATCCAGCCGATCCCATCTCGGAGCTGCTGGCGCTCGAAGATCCGCTTAAACCCGTCATCAAGGCGGTACGGGAGTTGGACAAGCTGGCAATGGCAGCCCCCGAAGGAAGTCGCGAGGAGGCCGGGTGCAAACGTGATGCACTGCTGCTCAGCATGCTGATCGTCAACCCGCTGCGCATCCGCAATTACGTGTTGTTCAGTATTCGAAACAGCAGGGCAGGCTACATCTATCCGGCTGGCTCTCAGTACCGCATCTCGATACCGAAGTCGGGGTTCAAGAACAGCAAAAGCGCAGGCGTCCAGGATTACGATGTGGGACTCCCAGCGTTCCTGGCTCCGAGAATAGAGGATTATCTGGAAAACCACCGCCCGAATCTCATCGGCGGTAAACCGGACTCGGGTGTGCTGTTCCCAAGCCGGACGACGGGAGGAGTCTATCCTGACCTGGGTCGGCACATCGAGAGTATTACCCAACGCCTGATCCCGGGATGCCCAGGAATAGGTCCGCAAGCGTTCCGCCATCTCGTTGCCACGAGCTGGCTCAAGAAGAACCCGGGCGACTTTCTCACGGTAGCCGAGCTGCTGAACGACAGGCTCGAAACAGTCATGAAGAACTACGCCCATCTGCGCAAAGACGACTCGCTGTCGAGACATGGATCCCAGGTGGAGACCCTGTTCACCGATGATGATGACGAGGACTGAGTGAAAGGGCGTCCGGTGGGGGCCGTTTCCCGCCGGCGGTCACGCCTGCCGCGACTGGGACCGCATTGGCATGCCGGCAATGGTCTTGTGCACGACCCGCTTGCGCCCGCGCCAGACGTATTCCCGCACCGGGGGCGGAAGGGTTTTTCCCATTTTCCTGGCGAGGGCGGAGGCGCAGAAATGCGAATAGCGCTGCAGCATGCGCATGTCGCGATGCCCGGTAATTGCCTGCAACTCCAGCATGCTGTAGTCACCGCTCTCGGCCAGTTGGCTGGTTGCTTCGTGGCGTAGATCGTGGAAATGCAGGTCGGTGATCTCGGCTGCGGGCAGCACACGGCGAAAGAAGGCAATCTTCAGGGCGTTGGCGGTGATCGGGAAGAAGCGGCCGTCCTCGGTTTCCGGCATGTTTTCCAGCAGGCGGACGACAAACGCGGGGAGCGGCACCCTGCGCGGGCGACCGTTCTTGGTGGTCGGCAACAAAGCTGTCATGGCTCCGAAGTCGACGTGTTCGCGCTTGAGCGCAAGGATCTCGCTGCGTCGCATGGCGGTGCCCAGGGCGACGATGATGATGGGTTCGATGTAGGGGTTCTCGTCCGCGCGTGCGGCGTCCAGCAGACGCTGCTTTTCGCCTGTCTTCAGCCGCCGTTCCCGCTCGTTGTAGTACTTGGGCCGGCTGACGCCGAGCATGGGATTATCGCTGGCGGCGATCTTCCAGACGTTGGCTGCGAAGTTGATGACCTGCGACAACATGTCGATGTCGCGGTCGACGGTCGCCGGCTTGACCTCGGTGAGCCGGTCGTTGATGAAGTCGACGATGTCTTCGGTGGTCACCTCGCCCAGCTTCTTGTGGACGAAGGTCTCGTCCCTGACTATGCGGCGCAGCCGGTTTGCCTCGACGTCGCCGCCCTTGTGACGGGGGCAGACCTCCTTTTCATAGCGCAGCATCAGCTCGGCCAGCGTGTAGCGGAAAGCGGCGCCGTAGTCGCGGAAGATCTTGCGGCTGCGCTCGGCCTCGATGTTGAGCTTGGTGACGCGTGCCTCGGCCAGGGTGTCGAAGGTGGCGCAGAAGCGCTTGTAGCCCTTGTCGCGGGCGACGACCTGGAAAGCGTTCTCGAGGCGCTTGAGGGAGCCGGCAAGGCCCTGCTTGGCCAGTGCTGCAACGTAGGCTTCGGCCTTGTCGCGCTGATCGTAGCGGAACTCGCGGTAGTGCGAGGGCTGGTTGCGGACAGTGACTGCCCAGGGGGATCGGTTGTTGATGCTCGCCATAACGGGCTCCGTGGTTGGGAGCTACGTGTAGCGAGAAGGCTTATATTTCTGGGCTTGCGGCGAGTCGCTGCAGCAAAACTGCAGCAAAAAACCGATATTTCGGCTGCCGGCCGTGGCAGCGAAATCACAAGCAGTTGAATATAAACAAAAAACTTTGGTCGGGGTGAGAGGATTCGAACCTCCGACTCCTGCGTCCCGAACGCAGTACTCTACCAGGCTGAGCTACACCCCGAGGCAGATGGTGGAATCAGCCAAAAGACGCTGAATTCCAATTGTGAACACTAAACGGGAATTTAAAACTACGCGGTCAAAAACTGCGGTCGACCGCGAAAGCCGCTAATTGTAGCAAAGCTGATTTGGAATTTGAATCAGGTAAGCAAGAAATTGCTGCGATGGCTGTTTCGGCTTCGCGTTGTGCGGCTTCGCGGGTGTACTGCAGGGCGCGGGTATCCTTGATGGCAGCGAGCACGCTCTGGAATTCGGTGAGGCCGCCATGCTCGATGGCCTGGCGAATGCTGGCCGCCTGGTCGGCGGTGCCATGCTTCATCGCATACAGCAGCGGCAGGGTCGGTTTGCCCTCAGCCAGGTCGTCGCCGATGTTCTTGCCGGTTTTCAGGAAGTCGCCGGAATAGTCCAGCACATCGTCGATCAGCTGGAA